>NZ_JASCXP010000268.1:0-10004 GCF_030010695.1 Nocardia sp. CC201C | reverse complement strand
GGCCGACGGGCCGGTCGCCGATTCCGCCGCGCTCATGCCGGCTACCGGCCGGATGTCGGGAGACGTAGCGCCGCAGGACCGATGGGGTGGGTCGAGCGTCGGCAGCCCGGCCGAATCCAGCCACGTCGGCGGGCCGGGGGAGAGATCGTCAGCGCAGTACGCCGGTCCGACCGGTCGCAGCGGTTCCGCGCTCGATCACCATGGTGTGCCGACGCCTGATGCGGTGACGTCGCCACCGAGCGGCGAGGTCGCCCCTGATAACGCCGATGGGCAGGCGGTGGGCGGCCGGGGGGCTGGGGCCGCCGGTGGCGTTGCCACGCTGGAGTGCGCCGGGGTAGGGCGCCCGGTGATCGTGCTGGGGCACGAGGAGTTCATGTACCTACCGCTGCGTCTCGCGGCGGCGCTGGCGGACGATGGCGTGCCGACCCGGTACCAGACCACCACGCGGTCACCGGCCTACGTGCTGGACGAGCCGGGATACCCGCTGCGGCGCGGATTCCGTTTCACCGCACCGGAACCCGACGACGTCCCGCGGTACCTCTACAACGCCTGCTGGCCGGAGCCCGGCGCGCCCGACCCGATCTTGCTGGTGGTTGTCGACACACCGGCAGACACCGAGCGGCTCACCGAGCCGGGCGGCCTCGTCGACGTCCTGACCGCCTCCGGAGCCGATGTGGTGCTCGCCGTCGTCCCCGACGCCGACCCCCGCGCCCTCGCCGCCGCCCGCACCGACTACCGGATGACAGCGCGGGGCGCCGCCCGGACCGGCGCGACCGTGGGAGAGGCGTCCGCCAGCGTCGCGACTGTTGGTGGCGCGGCCGCGGGTGCCGCGACCGTGGGGGAGATGCCTGCCAGTGTTGCGGCCGTGAGCGGTGCTGCCGGAGCGCGGGCGGGTGGCGTCACGGAGAGCGGCGCGGCGGCGGGCGATTCGGCGGCGGGTGCCGCGACCGTGGGCGATTCGGTCGCGGGCGGTACGGCCGGAGCGCGGGCGGATATCGCCGAGCCGGGCGGCACAACAGCGGGGGTGGCAGTTCCGTGTGGCGCGCCAGTCGGCCATACGACTCGGAAGGTCGACACCGCGAGCAGTGGTCGGCCGGGCGGTTCGACTTCGGACGGTGTGATCGCGGGTGCCGCCGTCTCGGATGGCGTAGCCTCGGCCGCCGCGATGTCGGGTGGCGCCGTGCCGGGCGGCCGGGCCTACGGTGCCGCGGCCGCCGTCGCCGATCCTGCGAACCTGCCGAAACCCCTGCGCGGGCCGGAGTTCGGGTCCTACGCGCCGGACGAGGTGGCCTGGTTGCTCAAGGATCTGTCCGGGGTGGATCTGGAAGCCGATGTGGCGGAGCGGGAGCGGCGGATTCAGGACGGGGTGGCGCATTACGCTGAGTCGCTGCCGGTGGAGTATCAGCCGGACGCGGCGTATCGGGAGCTGTTCGACCGGGTGCTGGACGAGAGCGCCGAACGGCTGGCGCTGGCCGTGGCGACGGTGGCCGAACTCGTTGTCGCCGAACGCGGCGACGAGGTGGTGCTGGCCTCGCTGGCGCGGGCCGGGACGCCGGTGGGTGTTCTCATGCGGCGCTGGCTGCGTTACCGTTCGCCCGCGCTCGAGGTGCCGCATTATGCGGTGTCCATCGTGCGTGATCGCGGCATCGACGCGGTGGCACTGGACTACCTTGCCCGGCACCATGATCCGGCGCAGGTCGTGTTCGTGGACGGGTGGACCGGCAAGGGGGCCATCACCCGCGAGCTCACCGCCGCCCTGGACGCCTACCACGCCGCGGGCGGGGCGCGCTTCGACGACGAGCTGGCGGTGCTGGCCGATCCGGGCAGCTGCGTACGCACCTACGGCACCCGCGACGACTTCCTCATCGCCTCGGCCTGCCTGAATTCGACGGTCTCCGGCCTGGTTTCGCGCACCGTGCTCAATGGCACTCTCATCGGGCCCGGCGATTTCCACGGCGCGAAGTTCTACCGTGAGCTGGCCGCCGACGACGTGTCCGCTCGTCTGCTCGACACCGTCAGCGCACGTTTCGACGCGGTGCGCCCGCGGGTCGCCGACAACCTCGCTGCCCTCCGCGCCGCCGACCGCAGCCCCACCTGGGCGGGCTGGGAGTCGGTGGAGCAGGTGCGGGCCGAATACGGCATCTCCAGCGTGAATTTCGTGAAACCGGGCGTCGGCGAGACCACCCGCGTCCTGCTGCGGCGTGTGCCGTGGAAGGTGCTGGTGCGCGCGGCCGACGCCCCCGAACACGCCCATATCCGCATGCTCGCGCAGGCGCGCGGGGTACCCGTGGAAGTAGTACCCGAGCTGGCCTATGCCTGCATGGGATTGATCAAGGACGTGAAACAGTAATGGTGGACCGAAGACCCGCGCTGTACCGCAAGACCCTCATCGCCACCGATCTCGATCGCACGATGATCTACTCGCGCAACGCCTTCGGCGAGTTTCCGGAGCCGCGCACGGTCTGTGTGGAGCACCTGGAGGGCGCTCCGCTGTCGTTCATGACCGTCATCGCCGCCCAGCGCATGGCGACGCTCACCGCCCCGGCCGCGGTGATCCCGACCACCACCCGAACCATCAAGCAGTTCAACCGGATTCGACTACCCGGCGCCCCCTGGCGATACGCCATCACCAGCAACGGGGGCAATATCCTGGTCAACGGCGTCCCCGATATGCGCTGGCGCATCGACCTCGACGCCGAGGTGCGCGCCACCAGCGCCACGCTCTCCGAGGTCAGTGCCGAACTGCGGGCCCGCATCGACGACTCCTGGGCCACCAAGTTCCGAGTGGCCGACCACCTGTTCTGCTACCTGGTGGTCAAACCCAAACTCGTGCCCACCGGCTTCCTCGCCGACTGGGACGCCTGGTGCCGGGAGCGCGGCTGGTCCGCCTCCCAGCAGGGCCGCAAGATCTACAGCATGCCCACGGCGGTCTGCAAGAGCCGGGCCGTCGCCGAGGTGCGCCGCCGCCTCACCGCCGCCGGGGAACTGCATGCCGGAGCCCGCCTGCTCGCGGCCGGGGACGGCGCGCTCGACGCCGAGATGCTGCGTGCCGCCGACTCGGCCATCCGCCCCCGCCACGGCGAGCTGGAGCAGCTCGCGTGGACCCACCCCAACCTCACCGTCACCCGCAGCACCGGCATTATGGCCGGTGAGGAAATGGTCGACTGGATGCTCGACCGCTCCGAAACCCGTTGACCGCGCCGGTGATCCCGCGGCACGGTCAGGGGTCGGCGGTGCGGCCGTTCCGGATTCGACGGCGTTGCCCAGGAGGTCGTCAGCGCCACCGTTCCAGCAGCCGACCGGCTTCCGCGGCGAGGGCGCGTTGCAGGAACGGGCCGAAGCTCACCCGCGCCGCCCCCGCCTTGGCGAACGCCGCGGGTTCCCCGGACTCCGGCATGGCGATGGCATTGACCGGCAGCGGGAGTTCGCGGCACAGGCGGCGCAGCACGTCGGGTTCGTGGCGGCCGACCGGATAGAGCACGTCGGCACCGGCTTCGGCGGCGAGTTTCAGCCGGGTGACCGCACTTTCGAAACGGTCGGCCGGAGCGTCGGCGGCGGGGCGCAGGAAGACGTCGGTGCGGGCGTTGACCACCAGGTGGACGCCGGTGGCATCGGCGCTCTGGCGCAGCGCGCCGACCCGGTCGGCGTGTTCGGCCGGGTCGCGCAGTCGGCCGCCCTCGCCGTGCACGGTGTCCTCGATGTTCAGGCCCACCGCACCCGCCTCGAGCAGGCCCTCCACCAGGCGGGCGGCGTCGAGCCCGTAGCCGGATTCGATATCCACCGACACCGGAATGTCCACGGCCCCGGTGATTTCGCGGACCCGGGCGACCACATCGGTGAAGGCCATCCCCTCCTGGTCGCTCTTGCCCATGGCGTCCGCGAGTGGATGACTGCCGACGGTGAGCGCCGGAAATCCCGCCTCCCGCACCAGGGTTGCCGACCAGGCGTCCCATACGGTCGGCAGGATCACCGGATCGCCGGGGCGATGCAGGGCGAGAAAGGCCGCCGCCTTGTCCTTCAGCTCGATCATGCCTCGATCCTGCGCCATCGAACCGCTGGACGCCATGGGTGATCTGTCCCTTTACGCCACGGCGCTACCTCGGTGGGCTACGCCGATCCGCGCACCGCAGCGCCTACCGACACGCACCGCGGCGCGCGCCGACGCTCACCGCAGCGCCTGCCGGGCCGCGCGCACCAGCAGCATGGCGCTCATCGCGCCGGGATCGATATGTCCGACACTGCGCTCGCCCAGGTACGACGCGCGCCCCTTGCGGGCCTGCATGGGCGCGGTGGCCTTGCGCCCCGCCTCGGCCGCGGCGACCGCCGCCTCCAGCGCGGTGGCCGGTCCGGAGCCCACGGCCAACTGCCGGTCCAGACAGTCCGCGGCCGGCGCGAGCGCGTCGACCATGGTCTTGTCGCCGCGTTCGGCCTTGCCGCGCGCCATCACGGCCTCCAGCCCGGCGCGGAACGCCTTGGCGAAAGTCGTTACGTCCGTGCCGGATTCGAGGCCATCGGCCACTCGTAGGAAGAAGGTGCCGTAGAGCGGTCCGCTGGCCCCGCCCACGGTCCGCACCAGGATCATGCCGGTCTGCTTGCACACCTCGGTGGCGCTCGCCCCGGGCGCGTCCGCCAGCGCCGCCACCGCCGCGGCCAGGCCGCGCTGCATATTGATGCCGTGGTCGGCGTCGCCGATGGCCGCGTCCAGCGCGGTGAGTTCGGCGGCGCGCTGATCGATCAGCGCCGCGTAGGACCGCACCCAGGCGGCCGCGTTCAGCTTTGCCATCACATCCCCCATCGCAGGGCCGGGGTACGCACGGGCGCGTCCCACAGCGAAACCAGATCGTCGTCGAGTCGAGTCAGGGTTACCGAGCAACCGGCCATATCCAGCGCGGTGATGTACGGTCCCACCAGCGATCGCGCGATCTCGATCCCCTGCCCGCGCAGGATCCGCGCCACCTCGTCGAACATGACGTACAGCTCGATGAGCGGCGTCGCGCCCATCCCGTTCACAAAGCAGAGCACCGAATCCCCGCTGGTGCACGGAAGATCCGCGAGCAGCGGCTCGACCAGCAGGGCGGCCACCTCGCGTGCGGGCGCGAGCGGCATCCGCTCCCGTCCCGGCTCACCGTGGATACCGATGCCGATCTCCATCTCGTCGTCACCGAGTTCGAAGGTCGGATGCCCGGCCGCGGGTACCGTGCACGAGGTCAGGGCCATCCCCATACTGCGCGACCGGGCGTTCACCGCCTCGGCCACCCGCACCACCTCCGCCAGCGGTCTGCCCTGTGCGGCCGCCGCCCCGGCCATCTTCTCCAGCACCACGGTGGCCCCGACGCCGCGCCGCCCGGCCGTGTAGGTGCTGTCCCGCACAGCCACATCGTCGTTCACCACCACCGCCCGCACCTCGCCGCCGGACTCGGCCTCGGCCAGTTCTGCGGCCATCTCGAAATTCATGACATCGCCGGTGTAGTTCTTCACGATGTGCAGCACGCCCGCCCCGGCCTCGACGGCCGCGGTGGCGGCGAGGATCTGGTCCGGCACTGGGGAGGTGAAGATCTCCCCCGGACAGGCGGCGTCGAGCATGCCGGGTCCGACGAAACCGCCGTGCAGCGGCTCGTGTCCGGACCCGCCGCCGGACACCAGGGCCACCTTGCCCGGTACCGGCGCGTCCGCGCGCACGATCAGTCGCCGCTTGGTATCGATACGCAAATCCGGATGGGCGGCGGCCATCCCGGCGAGCGCCGTTTCGACCACATCCCCCGGACGATTGATGAGCTTCTTCACCCGAACGCTCCTTCTGGCGAAAGCCGGTCCGAATTCAGGCTCCCATCACGACCGCCCGCGTGCGCCGGATTCGCGGCTATTCCGCGTTCGCGTCGTCGCCGGTGACCGCGTCGCCACCGAGCAGGGGCGTCTCGTCCTCGAGGGTGCGGGCCAATTCGATATCGGCCACCAGCTGTACCACCAGCTCCCGCAGCGGTGAGGTCGGCAGGTGGTGGGCGGCGAATTCGAAGGGTTCGACGATATCGAGCCCGCCCCGGGCGGCCGCCGTGATCACCCACGGAATGCCCACGCCGTCGGGTGCGACACCGAGTCGTTCGCGCAGCACGTCGGCGGTCTCGTTCATGAGTCCGGTGCGCCGGGCCACCGCATCGGTCATCTGTTCGTCGAGTTCGGCGCGGCGCAGCTCCAGCGCGCCCATATCCGCGCCCCGCTCCTGTGCCCGCGTGGTGCGGACCGATCCGTCCTCGAACACCTGGAAGCCCTCGTTGATGGCGGTGGTGCCGAGGTTCACCTCGGTCTCGGCGAGATCCGGGAGGACGCGCAGACAGTCGAGCACGGCGTCCAGCGCGGTGACCAGCCGATCACGGATCTCGCGTCTTCGCCGCCGCTCGCGGTCGGCCGCGTCGCGTTCGGCGAGCACCTGCTCCACCGCGCGGCCGATCCGGAAGGCCAGGGCCGTGGATTCGGGGGCCCATCCGCCCCGCGGCACGTATTCGCCCTCGCGCGGGGTGATCGAGTCGAGGAAGGCGTTCACGGCGTCGAGCAGATCGTGCAGCTGTTCGCGGGACACGCCGGGGTGCCGGAACGCCCGCAGATACTGTTCGTGCGTTACCGCCGGATCGCCGCGCCCGGTCGGCCGCTGTCCGGCCGCCGGATCGACTCCACCGTCGCTCACTCCGCCGATACTGCCACGGCCGGCCCGCCCGGCGGGCACCGACAGCTGACGACCGGCGTGCCCCGGCGAGTGGTGGTTCTCGGCGGTGTCGGTGATCAGTGCTGCTGCTGGGCGTTCAACTGCTGCATGATCACGCCCTGCAGGCGTTGCAGACCGCTCGGCGTGATCCCGCTCTGGAGCTGGCCCTCCAGGGTGCGAACCAGGTGGGAATCGTCGAGCACCTTCTCCGACGACTGAATGAGCACCGTGCCCGCGCCGGTGAAGTCGAACTGCCGCTCCTCGCCGGAGTTCACGCCGAAGCGCGCGGCACCGGCCGCCAGGAAGCTCGAGATCCAGCGTTCGTCGTAGTGGTGGCTCGGCGACGGGCAGTCCGCCCAGCCCACCAGCGCCTCCGGATCCACCCGCAGCGGCGGTTCGGCGAACATGACCGGGCCATTGGAGGAGGCCAGGAATGTGCCGGTGCCGATGAGGGTGAGGAAGCCGGGCACGATCGACTGGTTCAGCGACAGGCCGGGCTCGAATGCCAGCAGATTCGCGGCGCGCACGGTCAGGTTGCCGTCGTCGAGGTCGTAGGAATTGATGTCGTAGCCGCGGTCGCCGATGATCAGCTTCCCGTGTCCCTCCGCCACCACGTAGTCGCCGGTGAACAGCGGTGCCGAGAACTGCTGCGCCACCATGTGCATGAGATTGCCCTGCACGCCGTGCGACAGCGACTGGAACCGCATATCGCCGTAGTAGGCGATCATCGCGCCCTTGCGCATGAACCAGGGCCGGTCGAGATCGATGCAGTAGGCGTAGTTGTTGCCCGGAATATTGTCGCTCGCACCGAGATTCATCGGGTTCAGAACCTGCGGCTGCTCGCCCTGATAGCCGCCCGCGAACGGCTGCTGACCCGTCCCCTGGTATCCACCGGGCTGATCGGGGTACCCGCCGGGCTGCTGGTATCCGCCCGGCGGCTGTTGATAACCGCCGGGTGGCTGCTGGTAGCCCGGCTGCGGCGGGTAGCCGCCCGGCTGATTCGGGTAGCCGCCCTGGGGATTCTGGTATCCGCCCGGATTCTGGTAACTCATCGCTTCACAGCTTCTCTTCGGATGCCTGCACGAATACGACGCCTTGGCCGACGCAGTGCAGCTGCATCGCCTCGCCCGAACCGCGCCCGACCGCGTCGCGCCAGCTCATCGCCGTCTTCAGTTCCGTCTGCACGTTGCCGTAGGACGCGACGAACGCCTGCGGGTCCACCACCACCGGATTCGGTCCGCCGACCTGCAATTCGATGAAGCCGCCGTGGCCGAGCAGCACCGCCGCACCCTGACCGGACAGCTGGGTGGTGAACATGCCCTGGCCGGTCAGCACCCCCGACGCCGCACCGCGCAGCGCGCCCATCAGGCCGCCGCCGCGCCCGCCCTGGCCGCCCGAACTCGCCACCGACACAATCGAACTCTGCAACCCGGCGGTATTGGCCAGCAGCCGCGACGCCTCCACGCGCAGGGTGGCCCCGGGCTGCATGTGCACCACGTGCACCTCCAGACCGGCGAAGCCGTAGTGCACCTCGCCATTGCCCTGCGCCAGCATGGTGCGTTCGTGCTCGCCCGCCATCATCCGCCCGGCCATGCCCATCAGGCCGCCCATGCCGCCCATCTGGTTCGCACCCGGTACCTGATGCGGGGAGAACGAGATGTCGCCCTGGTAGAAGAGCATCGAGCCGGTGCGCGCGACCACGCCGCCCGCCTGGCCCGCATGGACCTTGACGACCTTGCTGTTCACTTTCTCGAACATCGCGTGCGCCCTCTCACCGCTCGGCGGGCTGGATCAAGACCACGCCCTGCCCCTCCCAGCGCAGCGAGAACGCCTCCCCGCCGCCCTGGCCCATGACCGACCGCCACGAAACATCGGTCACGAAGGACTGATTCAGATTGCCGCGCGCCGCCACGAACGCATCCGGATCCACGACCAGCGGATACTGCGGCGACACCTCCAGATGGATGAGCGGGCCGCCCGCCGACAGCAACGCCACCTGGCCCTGGCCGCTCACCTTGGTGGTGAACAGGCCCGCGCCGGTGGCCCCGCCGCGCAGGCCCGCGAAGGTCACGTCGGTGCGCAGATTCCCGGCGAACGCCAGCAGTTGCTGCGACTCCACCTGGAGGGTGTCGTTGTTCAGGTTCACCACGGTGACGTTCTGGCCGTTCACGGCGAAGAAGACGCGCCCGTTGCCCGAACATTCCATGAGTGAGAGCGATTCGCCGGTGGCACGGCGCTTCAGACCCGCCAGCACACCGTCGCCGCCACCGAAACCGGCGCTCTTGAACTGGACGCTTCCCTCATAGGCGACCATCGACCCGGAGATCGCCCGGATACTGCTCCCGGCGAGCTGCGCCTCGATGACCTTCTTCGATTTTTCGAACAACTGCGCCATGGGTGCTTCATGTCCCCCGGTACTCGGACTGTCGCCGTCACCCTAACCGAAAACCCTCGACGCAGGTACGGCGTGTTTCTCGTAGAGTGGCTGACGAACGCACCGACAAGCGAAGGGTCGATCTTGTCCGCAACACTGGTTAAGGGCCAGAACGGTCCTCTGACCGTCAACGACGTCGTGATCTCGGTTCAGATCGGCGCACCCGCGGATGTGTCCGCACTGCTGGTCACCGAGAACGGAAAGGTCCGGTCGGACGCCGACTTCGTCTTCTTCAACCAGCCCAGCGGTCCCGGCGTGAACCTGCAACCCGCGCCGTCGGGGCAGCCCGCCGCGCTGGCGGTGTCGCTGTCGGCGGTACCCGCCGATATCGCGCAGATCCGGGCCGTCATCACGCTCGACACGCCCGGCGGCAGCTTCGGGCAGATTCCCGCGCCCGTCGCCCACGTGTCCGACCAGTCCGGAAATCCGTTGTTCGAGTACCGGATCGAGGGGCTCAGCAGCGAATCCATCGTGATCGCACTGGAACTGTATCGGCGACAGGGCAGTTGGAAGGTGCGCGCCGTCGGGCAGGGCTACGCCGGTGGTTTCGCCGCGCTGGTCACCGATCACGGCGTGCAGGTGAACGAACCGGCCGGCCAGCAGCAGGCTCCGCCGCCGCCCCGGCAGCCGCAGGCGCCCGTACCGCCGACCCCGGCATCACCGCCACCGGCATCACCGCCACCGGGGCAGTACCCGCCGTCCGCGCCGGACTACCCGCCCGCCGGTGGCTACCCGCCGCCGGGACAGGGTGGCTACCCGCCGCCCGGCCAGGGCTATCCGCCGCCGGGACAGGGCTACCCGCCGCCGGGTGGCACCGGATATCCGCCGCCCGTACCGGATTACGCGCCGCAGGGCGGCTTCCCGCCGGGGGGA
>NZ_JASCXP010000267.1:0-10171 GCF_030010695.1 Nocardia sp. CC201C | reverse complement strand
AACCGAAGCCGAGGGCCCGCCTCATCCCGAGGCGGGCCGCGGGTCGGTCAACCGGCCGGTGTTCTTCACCGCGGCGGGCATTGTTCTCGCGTTCGCGATCTGGGCGCTCGCCTCACCCTCGAGCGCCGAGACCGTGGTCGGTGAGGTCAAGACGTTCATATCCACCTGGTTCGGCTGGTGGTACATCATCCTCGCCACCGTCATCGTCGGCCTGGTCGTCTTCATCGGCGCCAGCAAGTACGGCCGCTACCGGCTGGGACCGGAGGAGTCCCGCCCCGAGTACAGCCTGTTCACGTGGACGGCAATGCTTTTCGCGGCGGGCATCGGCATCGACCTGATGTTCTTCTCGGTCGCCGAACCGGTCTACAACTATCTGCACCCGCCGACCGGGACCGCCGGGACCAACGAGGCGGCCCGCGAGGCCGCCACCTGGACCATCTTCCACTACGGCATCACCGGCTGGGCCATGTACGCGCTCATGGGCGGTGCGCTGGCCTACTTCGCCTTCCGGCACAATCTGCCGCTCACCATCCGGGCGGCGCTGTACCCGATCTTCGGCAAGCGGGTGGAGGGCCGCTGGGGCGACGCCATCGACGTGGCGGCGGTGCTGGGCACCATCTTCGGTATCGCGACCTCGCTGGGCATCGGCATTGTGCAGCTCAACTACGGCCTGCACGAGATGTTCGGCGTCGCGCAGGGTAAGGCGGCGCAGATCGGCCTCATCGCCCTGTCGGTCATCATCGCGACCATTTCGGCGACCTCGGGCGTGGACAAGGGCATCCGGCGGCTGTCGGAGTTCAACGTCATCCTGTCCATCGTGCTGCTGGTCTACATCCTGGTGGCGGGCCGCACGGACTTCCTGCTCAACGGGCTCACCCAGAATGTCGGCGACTACCTGTCGACGTTCCTCGACCGCACCCTCGACACCTTCGCCTGGGACCGCAACCCGGAAACGGCGAACGAGCCGACCGCCTGGATCGACGCCTGGACGCTGTTCTTCTGGGCGTGGTGGGTGGCGTGGGCGCCGTTCGTCGGACTGTTCCTGGCGCGCATCTCGCGCGGACGCACCCTGCGCCAGTTCATCTTCGGCGTCCTGGTCGTACCGTTCAGCTTCATCCTGCTGTGGATCTCGATCTTCGGCAACAGCGCGCTGGAACTCGCCCGCGACGACGAGGACTTCGCGCTGACCACGGCGAGCCGGGCCGAGGCCGGGTTCTACTCGCTGCTCGAGCAGTACCCGGGCGCGCCGCTGCTGCTCGGCATCGCGACCATCACCGGGCTGCTGTTCTACGTGACCAGCGCCGATTCCGGTTCGCTGGTGATGGGCAACTTCACCTCGAAACTGCCCGATCCGATGGCGGACTGCGCCCGCAGCACCCGTATCTTCTGGTCGCTGGCCATCGGCCTGCTCACGCTGTCGATGCTGTTCGCCGGGGCGGGTGGTTCCATCACCACCCTGCAGAACGCCACCATCATCATGGGCTTGCCGTTCTCGTTCGTGCTCGCCCTCATCGGCGTGGCGCTGCTGCGCTCGGTGCGCAACGAATCGCTCAAGCTGGACAGCTACCGAACGACCCTGCCGAAGGCCATCGCGGCCGGACGCGGACCGTCCGAGCACGGCAGCTGGCGTCGCCGCCTGCTGGCCACCATCCAGTACCCGGGGCCGGGGGCCACCCGGAAGTTCGTCGCCAACACCATCGTTCCAGCCATGCGGGAGGTGGCGGCCGAATTCGATCGCGCGGGCGTCACCGCCACGGTCGACGAATCCGGCCGGCACGAGGGGATCTCGTCGCCGCGACTGGTGGTCGACCAGGCCAGCGAACCCGGATTCGAGTACTGCGTGTGGCCGGTGTCCGCGCCGACACCCAGCTACGCGGTGCTCTCGCAGCGCTCCGACGACCGCTACTTCCGCTGCGAGGTGTACCTCGCGGAGGGATCGCAGGGCTACTCGCTCAACGGCTACACCCGCGAGCAGGTCATCGGCGACATTCTCGACCAGTACGAACGCCATCTCGGCTATCTGCATCTGCGCCGCTCGGCGACCGACACCCACGAGCCGACACCGAGCGACGCCGACGTCACCGTCAGCGATCCTGAAGGGACACCCACCGCATGAGTCACACCCTGTACATCAACGGTTCCTGGTGCGCCGCGAAGTCCGGCAAGACCCGCCAGATCCGTTGCCCCGCCGACAATTCCGTGGTCGGCGTGGTCTCCGAGGCGGATGCCGCCGATACCGAGGCGGCCATCGCGGCGGCCCGGCGCGCCTTCGACCGCGGGCCCTGGCGCGACACCTCGGCCGCCGAGCGCGGCGATCTGCTGCTGGCGGTGGCCGCCGCCATCGACGCCCAGCGCGCGGACTTCGTGCGCGCCGAAACCCTCGACACCGGCAAGCGGCCCTACGAGTCGGATATCGACATGTCCGATATCGCGAACTGCTTCCGCTACTTCGGCAAGCTCGCGGCCGAGGACGCGGGCCGGGTGGTGGACGCGGGTTCCCCTGATGTGGACTCCCGCATCGTGTACGAACCGGTCGGTGTGTGCGGGCTCATCACGCCCTGGAACTACCCGCTGCTCCAGGCGGCGTGGAAGATCGCCCCGGCGCTGGCCGCGGGCAATACCTTCGTCCTGAAGCCGTCCGAGCTGACGCCGCACACCGCCATCCTGCTCATGCGGGTGCTGGACGAGCTGCACCTGCCCGCGGGCGTGGCCAATCTGGTCCTCGGTGCGGGCACGACGGCCGGAGCGCCGCTCTCGGCACATCCGGACGTCGACATGGTCTCCTTCACCGGCGGGTTGGCCACCGGCCGGATCATCGCCCGCGAGGCCGCGGCGACGGTCAAGAAGGTGGCGCTCGAGCTGGGCGGCAAGAACCCGAACGTGATCTTCGCCGATGCCTGCGACACCCGCGAGCGCCTGGCCGCGGCCGTCGACAATGCCCTCAACGCCGCCTTCCTGCACTCCGGTCAGGTGTGCTCGGCGGGGGCGCGGCTGGTCATCGAGGAGTCGGCGCACGACCGGTTCGTCGACGAGCTGGTCCGGCGGGCCGAGCAGATCCGGCTCGGCCTCCCGTTCGCCGAGGGCACCGAGACCGGGCCGCTGATCTCGGCCGCGCACCGCGACAAGGTGCACGCCTACGTCGAACAGGCCCGCGCCGAGGGGGCCGTCATCCGCACCGGCGGCGCGTTCGCCACCGGCGACCAGGGCTCGGGCAGTCTCGACGACGGCTGGTTCTATCGGCCGACCGTCATCGACCGGGCCACCCGCGAGATGGCCTGCGTGCACGATGAGGCATTCGGACCGACCGTCACCGTGGAGACCTTCACCACCGAGGACGAGGCGGTCGCCATCGCCAACGACACCGAATACGGGCTGGCCGGGGCGGTGTGGTCGTCCGATACCGCGCGGGCCCGCCGGATCGCGGCGCGGCTGCGGCACGGAACCGTGTGGGTCAACGATTTCGGCCCCTACCTGCCGCAGGCCGAATGGGGTGGCTTCGGCCACTCCGGCGTCGGCCGCGAACTGGGACCGTCCGGCCTGCACGAGTACCGCGAGGCCAAACACGTCTACGAGAACCTCCGGCCGGGCGTCACCGGCTGGTTCGCCGACCGAGGGGAGCGGAAGTGACCGAGTACGACTATGTGATCGTCGGCGGCGGCTCGGCGGGCGCGGCCGTCGCCTCCCGACTGTCGGAGGATCCGGCGGTGACGGTGTGCCTGCTCGAGGCCGGGCCGTCGGATGTGGGCGACGACGCCATCCTGCGGCTGGATCGCTGGATGGAACTGCTGGAATCCGGATACGACTGGGACTATCCCATCGAACCGCAAGAGAACGGCAATTCGTTCATGCGGCACGCCCGCGCCAAGGTGCTGGGCGGCTGCTCCTCGCACAACAGCTGTATCGCGTTCTGGGCTCCGCGCGAGGATCTGGACGCCTGGGAGCGTGAGCACGGCTGCACCGGGTGGGGTTCGGATTCGGTGTACCGGCTGTACCCGCGGATCGAGACCAATGACGCGCCGGGCGACCATCACGGGCGCAGCGGCCCGGTCAACATCATGACGGTGCCGCCGAACGATCCGTGCGGCGTGGCGCTGCTCGACGCCTGCGAGGCCGTCGGCATACCGCGCGCCGAGTTCAATTCCGGTCGCACGGTGGTCAACGGGGCCAACTTCTTCCAGATCAACCGCCGCCCCGACGGGGTGCGGGCGTCCTCCTCGGTGAGCTATCTGCATCCGCACCTGGATCGGCCGAATCTGACCGTCCGGACCGGGGCCTGGGTCAAGCAGGTCGTCATCGAGGGCGGCCGGGCCGTGGGCGTCGACATCACCGACAATGCCTTCGGCCGCACCACCCGCATCACCGCCACCCGCGAGGTGATCCTGTCGGCGGGGGCCATCGACACCCCGAAGCTGCTCATGCTGTCGGGTATCGGACCGGCGGATCACCTGCGCGAGAACGGCATCGACGTGCTGGTGGACTCGCCCGGCGTGGGCGCACATCTGCAGGACCATCCGGAAGGTGTCATCGGCTTCGAGACGACGCGGCCGATGGTCGACCGATCCACCCAGTGGTGGGAGGCCGGGATCTTCACCACCACCGTCGACGGACTCGACCGTCCCGACCTCATGATGCATTACGGCAGTGTGCCGTTCGACATGCACACGCTGCGGCAGGGCTATCCGACGGCCGAGAACACCTTCTGCCTCACCCCGAATGTTACCCACGCCCGCTCCCGCGGCACCGTCCGGCTGCGCTCGCGCGACTTCCGCGACAAGCCGCGCGTCGACCCCCGCTACTTCACCGACGCCGAGGGCCACGATATGCGCGTCATGATCGCGGGAATCCGCAAGGCGCGCGAGATCGCCTCCACCGCTCCGCTGTCCGAGTGGGTGGCGCGCGAACTGTACCCCGGTCCGGAGACGGAGTCGGACGCGGAGCTGGCCGACTATATCCGCCGCACCCACAACACGGTCTACCACCCGGTGGGCACGGTCCGGATGGGCGCGGTCGACGACGCCATGAGCCCGCTGGATCCGGAACTGCGCGTCAAGGGCGTGGAGGGCCTGCGCGTCGCCGACGCCTCGGTCTTCCCCGCGCACACCACGGTGAATCCGAACATCACCGTCATGCTCGTCGGCGAGCGCTGCGCCGAACTCGTCGCCGGGCGGTAATTCTCACTCGGAGATGTGGCCCGGAACCGGTCGGTTCCGGGCCACACGCATAGTGTGCGCCGTCGTCCGCGCCGGATACCCGACCGCCGCATCCGCGCGCCACGCCCGGACTGCACGCGGTATCCGCAGGGGATGTTTCACCGCTCGCCCCGGTGTCATCCCATCCGTATATCTGGTGCAGACGGTGAGAGGCGGGGTGACAGTGCTACCGGCTATCTCGAGGGCCGCGGTGGTGGCCGTGGGCTTGGCTTTGGCGATATTCGGGGTCGCGGGCTGCGCGACCGAGGACGACGAGTGCTGCTGGCCGACCGGTGCGGTCGGGACGCGCTATGCCGAGGTGTCGGGTCCGACAGGGCCGCTGGGGGACTGCACCGGGGACGAACGGGACCGCGACGGCGGACGGCAGCAGGATTTCGCGAACGGGGCGATCTACTGGACACCCGACACCGGTGCGTGGGAGGTGTACGGGCAGATCGGTGACGAATACGAGAACCTGGGCGGTCCGACCTCCGCGCTCGGCTGGCCGGTGAGCGGCGAGCTGCCGACACCGAACGGGGTGGGCCGCTTCAACCGCTTCCAGCAGGGCAATATCTATCACTCCCCGGCGGGCACCTATCCGGTGTACGGCGCGATCTTCGACGCCTACGCGCAACTGGGCTACGAGAACGGGCGGCTCGGCTTCCCGACCTCCGGCGAGCAGGACAGCGACGAGGGCCGCCGCGGTGAGTTCCAGGGCGGCTGGATCGAGTGGAACAGCGACACCGGCGCGATCACGGTCGGCTGAGCCGGATTCGGCTACTCACGGGGCTGTTTCCGAGGTGCGGAATCCGGTGGTGTCTCGTCTTCGCTCGCGGACAACGCCTTCTGTAGCGAATTGAAGACGGTCAGGCCCTGGCCGACCATGCTGTTGACCAGTTCGGAGACGCCGTCGGGGCCGTTGAGCACGGTGAGGTTGGCATTGGCCAGGCCGTGCGAGGCTTGGCGGACGATCTCGGGCAGTTGTTCGATGAGCAACTGGTCGAGGGCGATGCGGTTGTTGGACGCGGCCGCCTCCGCCTGAATACGGGTGCGGTCGGCCTCGGCTTCGGCGAGGATGCGCACCTTCTCCGCTTCGGCCAACGCCGGTTTCACCACCTCGGCCTGCAATTGCTGCTCGCGCAGTTCGGCCTGTTTGCGCGCCTGCTCGGCCTGCGCGGTGAGCACCTCCTGTTTGGCGATGGCCTCCGCCAGCGGACCCGACTGTGCCGCTTCGGCATTGGCCTTGTCGATATCGCGCTGATAGTCCGCGCGCAGCAGCGCGGTCTCACGTTCGTACTCGGCGCGGCGGCGCAGCGACTCCTGTTCGGCGCGCGCCGCCCGCTGCGCGGCCTCGGCCTGCGCGATCTGCGCGTCGCGCTGCACCGCGGCATTGTGCGGCGCGGCCAGCGCGGTGATGTAGCCGAGGCCGCCGTCGTCGATGGACTGGATCTGGAAGGAATCCACCCACAACCCGATATTGCTCATCTCCACCTTCGAGGCGACCAGCACCTCGTCGGCGAGCCGCTGCCGCTCCCGAATGATCTCCTCGACGGTCATCGAGCCGATGATGGAACGCAGATGTCCGGAGAAGATACGCCCGGTGAGTACCGACATCTCCTGGTCGTGCTCGGACAGAAACCGCTGCGCCGCATTGACTATCGACCCGGTGTCATTGGCCACCTTGAAGGCGATCACCGCCCGCACATCCAGCTGGATGGCCTGTTTGGTGACACACCGCTCCTTGATCTCGGCCTCGAACATGGCCAGCGACAGAAACCGCACCTTCCGGAAGAACGGCATCACCCACGAGCCGCGCCCGATGAAGACTTGGAAGGGAGCATTGTCCTTGGTCCGCCCACCGGTGACGAGCATCGCCTCGTCCGGATTCGGCACGTGATAGCCCAACACGGTTCGATCCACCTCGCATTCACGACATTCGGTCGTCACCCGTGTCGAGCGGAATCCAGGGCACCACATCCACCACCCGCCCCGGATGCACCGCGACGATCAGGACGGTGGTCCCGACATCGAGCGCCTCATCGGCACGGGCGATATACAGTTCGGTTCCCCCTCGTATGGTGACCAGCACCTCTCCGATCCCACCGGCGGCACGGACCGGCGTCACGATTCTACCGGTCAACCCTGGCACCGGGTCTGTCATCGGGCTGAACTCCTCGCCTGTCGCCACCGCGACATTACCTGCGATGCAATCGAATCCGGCCGGAATGCGGGGTGCGGCTGTCCGCCGGTTCAGTTCGCGGTGGCTCCGTGGTAGAAGAACTGGCCCAATCCGACGGTGAAGACCAGGATGCCGTAGAGGGCGTGTTCGACGGAGACCGCCACAAGGGAGCGGGTGCGGCGGAAGCGTTCGGCGAACAGGCATCCGGCGACTCCGCTGAGCAGCACCGAGATCCAGCTGCCGAACAGGATGTGCACGAAGCCGAAGGCGGCGGCGCTGGCCGCCACCATGCGCGGTCCGTCGCCGAAGACCGGGGCGTAGCGGTGGAAGAGGAACGCGCGGTAGAGCAGTTCCTGCGGGTAGACGCTCACCAGCGGGTAGAACACCAGGATCAGCAGCCAGAGCAGCGGATCCTCGCGCGGCAGCTCGAACAGCGCGGCCGGTTGCCACACCGCGACGACGATCGCGAGACCCACCGCGGCGGCCGACCATGCCGCGATCATCGAGCGCGCCTCGTCGGCGAGCGCGCGGATCCGTCCGAAGGACCGCCGGTCGAAACCGGAGCGGCACAGGTACGCGGTGACGGCGAGGGCGACCACGAGCAGGACCGGCAGCGGGCTCACACCGCGCAGCACGACCGCGTACGCACCGGCGACGCCGAAGAACAGCACCACGTATTCGACTGCGAGCCATACCTTCCGAGTACGGATGTCGACGTCGATGGACACCCCTCGAATCTAGCCCGGCCGAGCCGGGTGCGCCCGCCGCCGGAGTGTGGAACACCTCCACCGACGCACCGCGCACGCGCGGATCGACCGCAGGATTGGTGTTTTTCCCGAATTTCGGAGCAGACTTCAGGAATGAACCGTGAAGATCGACCGCAGTCCGGCCTCTTCAGCCACCTCGAGGAACCCGCAAGCACCTCGTCGCCGACCGAGGAGGAGGTGGCCGCGTCCCGCCCCGTATTCAGCAGCGACACCGCACGTGACGAACACCGCAACACCTGATCGCCGGTGCCTCTGACCAGCGGCGTCTCCGGCGATCCGGTCCGCGGTTCGACCATGCGATTAGGTTCGGCCGACGCACTGTGACATGCTGGGGGGCGAGCACGGGTTGTTGATGTGATCACTCGGCTCACAACAGGAAGTTGCAAGAGAAGTATGTCGCAAGGCAGTGTGAAGTGGTTCAACGGCGAAAAGGGCTTCGGCTTCATCGCGCAGGATGAGGGCGGCCCCGACGTGTTCGTCCACTACTCCCAGATTTCCGGCTCCGGCTTCAAGTCCCTCGAAGAGGGTCAGCGAGTGGAGTTCGAGATCGGGCAGGGTCAGAAGGGCCCGCAGGCCCAGAGCGTCCGCGCCATCTGAGAGCGGATCAGCTCCGAAACCCGCGCCATCGGCGCGGGTTTCGTGCTTTCCGGAGCACATAGCGGTTCGCGAGCGTCGCGCGACGCGCCACGGTCCAAGTCTGGTTCCGGGCGACGGACAGCACAGAACGCGGCGGCCGGTCGGGGGCATCGGGGGGTTCTATCGGCGGATCGGATTGCGTTGGGGTGCTGACGGTTTCGGGGCGGTGGAGGGGAGGCTTGCCGCGCTGGAGCTGTACCACCCCGGAGGCGGGGCGTTCATCGGAGGCCGCGCAATGCGCCCATCAATCCTTGACCTCAGTGCACACGACGACGCCGTGGCCGCACCCGACGAGTACGTGCGGGCCGTGATCGCATGGCATTTCGATCCGGAGACCGGTAGCCCGTACTGGCTGCGCCGGGCTCGGACCTTGGGATTCGACCCGCTCGCGGAGATTCGGACCTTCTCGGACCTGCGGAGATTTCCCAATGTGATCGACGAGTTCCGCGATGTCGCGGTGGAGGACCTCGTACCGCGCGGACTGGTGGGTGCGGACCGAGAGATCGCCGGGGTCTACGAGAGCGGCGGTACCACGGGAGCGCCGAAGCGGTTCGTCATGTTCGAGCCGTGGATGGAATTCGCGCTGTGCTGGGACGAGCACCACTACGCGGAGTTGGGGCCGATGAACACGCTCGCCGTCGCGCCGACCGGGCCACACATGTTCGGCGAATTCGCGCGGCGGCGCGCGCGCCGACACGACGGGGTGCTGTTCACCATCGATCTGGATCCGCGGTGGATCAAACAGATGATCGCCCGGGGCGACACCGAGAACACCGAACGGTATGCCGAGCATCTGGTCGATCAGGTGGCACGGATACTCACTACGCAGTCGGTCGGCATCCTGATCTCGACGCCGCCGCTGTTGGAGCGGATCGCGCGCCGGGACGAGCTGGTCGAGCGGATCCGCGAGCAGGTGAAATTCATCTGCTGGAGCGGTGCGCACATGGACGCGGACTCGCGAGACATCTTCCGGCAGGAGATCTTTCCCGACATCCCGCTCGCAGGCCTGTACGGGAGCACCACCATTCTCGGCATGTCCAGGGAAAGGGACGAGGAGCGCCCCGACGGACTGGCCGTATTCGACACTCCCAGTCCGTATCTCGCCTTCGAGGTGATCGATCCCGAAACCGGCGACGACGTCGGATTCGGGGAGCGCGGCCAGGTCGTCATGCACCACCTCACGAAATACGCTCTGCTGCCCAATAATCCGGAACGCGACCTGGCGATGAAGGTGTCGCCGCCACCCGGTGCGGCGGGCTGCTCGGTCGCCGATGTCGCGCCCATGACCTCGTTCGGCGGCAGTGCCGTGATCGAGGGGGTGTACTGATGGGCGAACCGGTGTACATCGACGCACTCGGACCGCGGGGGCCGTATCGCTCCCGGGAGCGCACACCGCTCAC
>NZ_JASCXP010000266.1:0-10186 GCF_030010695.1 Nocardia sp. CC201C | reverse complement strand
CCCCGGGCCCTACCCCACCACGTACTCCTGGGTCGCCGTCGCCCGCGGCAGCCGGCCTTTCAGCACACTGCCGGGCGCGAACCGCAGCTCCGGTTCGTCGGTGCGGACTTCCACGACGAGTTCGCCACGCACCCCGTGCGATTTGGCGACCCGCCCGACGACCAGTTCCATCTACTGATCCGTGTCGACAACGTCGACGCGGATGCCCTTACCGCCGATCCCGGCGACCAGGGTGCGCAGCGCGGTCGCGGTGCGTCCGCCGCGGCCGATCACCTTGCCCAGATCGTCCGGGTGCACGTGCACCTCGACGGTCCGGCCACGTCGGCTGGTGATCAGCTCGACGTGGACGTCGTCGGGATTGGCGACGATGCCGCGCACCAGGTGCTCGACGGCATCGGCGACAACGGCACTCATTACTCGGCAGCCTCGGTGGCGGCCTCGGCAGCGGCGTCGGTGGCGGCCTCGTCCTTCTTGGCGGCCTTCTTCTTCGGGGTGACGGCCTCGGTGACCGGCTCGTTGTCGGCGGCGGCCAGCGCGGCGTTGAACAGGTCCAACTTGGACGGCTTGGCGGCCTTGGTCTTCAGGGTGCCCTCGGCGCCCGGCAGGCCCTTGAACTTCTGCCAGTCGCCGGTGATCTCCAGCAGCCGCTTCACCGGCTCGGTCGGCTGCGCGCCGACGCTCAGCCAGTACTGCACGCGCTCGGAGTCGATCTCGATGAGCGAGGGCTCTTCCTTCGGGTGGTACTTGCCGACGTTCTCGATGGCCCGGCCGTCACGGCGGGTACGCGCGTCGGCGATGACGACGCGGTACTGCGGGTTGCGGATCTTGCCCAGACGGGTCAGCTTGATGCGAACAGCCATGTGCTGCGCCTTTCGTTTTTCGGCCGCCCCGAGGGGCAGCCGGAGTGGTCACGGCCGCAATTCAGCAGCCCACCCGCGGGTGGACCCGGTTTTGCGTTGAGTGTTGTGACCGCCGCGCGGTACGTAACCGGAGACGGGCTGACACTGTCCTCGATGAGGACGGTCGTCCATTCTGCCAGACACCGCGGACGCCGAGAACATCGGCCTCGCCGGCGACCCGCATCGCCCTGTGGTCCGCGCAGCCGCCCGCCGTCGACTACGGAGGCGACCACGGGCAGCCCACCTGGTCGGCGACCGCGATGGGCTGCGAGTGCGGCATCGTCAGTCGGCGCTGCCGGTCAGGAACTTCACGATCAAACCGGCCAGCACGGCCGTGAGCAGGCTTTCCACGGAACCCACGGTGTTCACCTCATCAGGTTGGAGCTACACAAACATGTGAAGCATGAATGATTCACTTCGGGTTCGTGGCGGATTCGGCGGATTCCGGCTCAGCGGTGGCCGGTGACCGGCGTGTGGCGGGCGTAGACCCGGCCGCGCAGGACCACCCAGGTCGGGTGGGCGAGGACTTCCGGATGGGTACGCGGGTCCCGCTCGTAGACGACGAGGTCGGCCGGGGCCCCGGGTTCGATACCCGGACGGCCGAGCCAGGCGCGGGCATTCCAGGAGGACGCGCCCAGGGCGTCGTGCGGTGACAGGCCCGCGTGCATGAGGGCGGTGATCTCGTCGGCGATGCGGCCGTGGCGAATGGAACCGCCCGCGTCGGTTCCGGTGTAGATGGGGATTCCGGCGTCGTGCGCCGTGGCCACGGTGTCGCGGGATCGACGGTGCAGATCGCGCATATGGGCGGCGTAGGTGGGGAATTTGGTTGCGCTGTCGGCGATTCCGGGGAAGGTGTCGATATTGATGAGGGTCGGCACCAACGCGGTGCCGTGGGCGGCCATGAGCGCGATGGTGTCATCGGTGAGCCCGGTGCCGTGTTCGATGCAGTCGATTCCGGCGGCGAGGAGACCGGGAAGAGCATCCTCGCCGAATACGTGTGCGGTGACCCGCGCGCCCTCGCGGTGGGCGGCGTCGATGGCCTCCTTCAGGATGGCGTCGCTCCACAGCGGCCGCAGGTCGCCGACACCACGGTCGATCCAGTCGCCCACGATCTTGACCCACTCGTCGCCGCGCCGGGCCTGCTCGGCGACGATCTCAGGTAGGTCGCGCTCGTCGTCGAGTTCGATGCCGAGTTCGCGAATGTAGCGCTTGGGCCGGGCGATATGGCGGCCCGCGCGAATGATCTCCGGCAGATCCGCGCGCTCGTCGAGGAAGCGGGTGTCGATCGGGGATCCCGCGTCGCGGAGCAGCAGCGCCCCCGCGTCGCGTTCGATCTCGGCCTGGGCCACGGCCCCGTCGTGATCCTCGTGGCCGCCGCCGTAGCGGATGCCCACATGGCAGTGCGCATCCACCAGTCCGGGCACGATCCAGCCGCTCTCACACAGGGTTTCGGCCCCTGGCACCGGTTCGGCCGCGATGCGCCCGTCGCGCACCCACAGCTCACGAACCTCCCCGTCCGGCAGCACCACGCCCCGCAGCCGCATGCCGACCTCCTGTCGAGAGCACTCAGTTCTTCGGGAACTTCAGCTTCGACAGATCGAAACCCTCCAGCCCCGGCGGCAATTCGTTCAGACCGGCGGGCATGTTCGAGACATCGGGCATACCCGCGGGCATACCGCCCGGCAGGCCCGGCATGCCGGGGAAGCCGCCCTTGACCTTCGGCGGGGTCGGTCCGCGGCCGCCCTTCTTGCCCTTCTTCCCCTTCTTGCCCTTGCCGCCGCCACCGCGGGAGCCGGGCAGGCCGAACTGGCGGCTCATCATGCCCATCATCTTCTTGGCCTCGAAGAAACGGTCGACGAGCTGATTGACCTCGGAGACCGAGACGCCGGAGCCGTTGGCGATGCGCAGGCGGCGGGAGGCGTTGATGATCTTGGGGTTATCGCGTTCAGCGGGTGTCATACCGCGGATGATGGCCTGGACGCGGTCGAGCTGCTTGTCGTCGACCTGGGCCAGGACGTCCTTCATCTGACCGGCGCCGGGCAGCATGCCGAGCAGGTTGCCGATCGGCCCCATCTTGCGGATGGCGAGCATCTGGTCGAGGAAGTCCTCGAGGGTGAGCTCACCGGAGCCGATCTTGCGGGCGGCCTCCTCGGCCTGCTTCTGGTCGTAGACCTGTTCGGCCTGCTCGATCAGGGTGAGCAGATCGCCCATGCCGAGAATGCGGCTGGACATGCGGTCCGGGTGGAAGACGTCGAAGTCCTCGAGCTTCTCACCGGTGGAGGCGAAAAGGATGGGCTGGCCGGTGATCTCGCGCACCGACAGCGCCGCACCGCCGCGGGCGTCGCCGTCGAGCTTGGTGAGCACCACGCCGGTGAAGCCGACGCCGTCGCGGAACGCCTCGGCGGTGGTGACCGCGTCCTGACCGATCATGGCGTCGAGCACGAACAGGGTCTCGTCGGGCTGCACCGCGTCGCGAATGCCCGCGGCCTGCGCCATGAGTTCGGCGTCGATGCCGAGGCGGCCCGCGGTGTCGACGATGACCACGTCGTACTGCTTCTGCTTCGCCTCGGTGATACCGGCCTGCGCCACCTGCACCGGATCGGCGGCGGTGATCCCGAGCGGGTTGTCGCCACCGCCGATGGAGGTGCCCGGATGCGGTGCGAAGACCGGCACACCGGCCCGCTCGCCGACGACCTGGAGCTGGGTGACGGCGCCCGGACGCTGGAGGTCGCAGGCCACCAGCAGCGGCTGATGCCCCTGCCCCTTCAGCCATTTGGCGAGCTTGCCCGCGAGGGTGGTCTTACCGGCGCCCTGCAGACCGGCCAGCATGATGACGGTCGGCGGGTTCTTGGCGAACCGCAGCCGCCGGGTCTCGCCGCCGAGGATGTTGACCAGTTCCTCGTTGACGATCTTGACGACCTGCTGGGCCGGGTTCAGCGCCGCGGAGACCTCCGCGCCCTTGGCGCGTTCCTTGACCTTGGCGATGAAACCGCGCACCACGGGCAGCGCGACGTCGGCCTCGAGCAGCGCCAGCCGGATCTCACGCGCGGTCGCGTCGATATCGGCCGGTGACAGTCGCCCTTTGCCACGAAGGTCCTTGAGGGCACCGGCCAACCGGTCGGACAGGGATTCGAACACCGATCGCGCTCCTGATCTCGAGGGACGTCACTCGGGTACCAGGGTAGTAGGACCGGCGGGGAAGGGTTATTCCAGGTTGCGGCGCGCGGCCGTGGCGGGGCGGCACAGGTCGTGGTTCTCCTGCACCACCATGCCCACCGCCTCGCGCGCGGTGAGGCCGAGTTCGAGGGCGAGTCCGTCCAGCAGCGCCCATTCGGCCTCGGTGGGCGGCTGGGCGGCGACGGTCGAGGCGATGGTCATGGCAGTCACCGCCTGCTGTCCGGTGAGGGTGCGTCCGGGCAACCAGGAAACGACCCAGCGGTCGCCGCCGACACAGCGCGCGATGTGCTGGGTCAAGTCCGACGTCATCATTGACGCCGACACCACTTCAATTGCCACCGACTGCTCCCCTCATGCTCGCGATAGCTTTCTCTAGAGGGGGATATTAAAGCGCGGAACGGGGTACCCATACCTATTCCAGCAAATTGCACGCAACGATCGGATTAACTGGCAAACGCGGGGTTTGCCAGTTAATCCAACTACATGGCGACTGGTCAGAAAACTCTGCCGGAACCCATTTCCGTGTCCGATTCGGGCGATTTCTTCGGTTGCTGCGGCGGCACCACCGCGAGCAGCGCCGCCGCGATCTCCGCCCGCCGCTCCGGCGTATCCCCCGGGCCCAGATCCAGGCAGAATACGTCCACCACGGCCGCGCCGAGGGTCACCGCTTTCGCCCACAGCACATTAGCGCCCACCCGGGCCAGCGCGCCCGCCAAACGGCTGAGCAAACCGATTCTGTCCTCGGCGCGCAATTCCAGCAGCACCCGTCCCGGATCGGCCGTTTCGGACCAGATGATCCGTGGCGCCGCCTGCGCGTAGGGACTGCGCTGCACCCCGCCCGCCTCGCGTTCCTTACGCGCCAACACGCCCGCCAGATCCAAATCGCCGTTGCGGGCCCGGATCAATTCCTGGCGCAGCAGACCGGGATCCGGCGGATCACCGAATCGGGGCGCCACCACGAAGGTGTCGATGGCCGATTCCCCGGCCCCGCCCAGCGAGGCCGACAGCACCCGCAGCGAATGCACGGCCAGCACGCCCGCCGCATCCGACAGCAGGCCGGGCGTATCGGGGGCCACGACCGTGACCACATGGGTGTAGCGCCCGTCCCCCGCGCGCAGGTCCACATGCACCCCGCCCGCCTCGGCCTTGGCGACCAGCTCCGCCGGAATCGGATCCGGTTCCGGCAGGTCCTCCCCCGCCATGGACAGCCGGCAGCGGCGCACCAACTCCGCGATGAGCGAGGCCTTCCAATCGCTCCACACGCCCGGTCCGGTGGCCAGCGCGTCCGCCTCGGCGAGCGCGTGCAGCAACTCCAGCAGCTGCGCGTCACCGTCGAGGGATTTCACCACCGTGAGCACCGTGTTCGGATCGTCGAGATCGCGGCGGGTGGCGGTCTCGGGCAGCAGCAGGTGGTGACGCACGATGGCCGACAGCGTCCGCACGTCGGAGGGCCACAGCCCCAGCCGCCGACCGATCTGGGTGGCCAGTTCCGCGCCGACCACGCTGTGGTCCTCGGGGCGACCCTTGCCCAGGTCGTGCAGCAGCGCGCCGAGCAGCAGCAGGTCCGGACGGGACACCCGCGTCGACAGCGCGCTGGCCCGCACCACCACCTCCACCAGATGCCGGTCCACGGTCCAGGTGTGGATGGCGTCGCGCGGCGGCAGATCCCGCACCACACCCCACTCCGGAAACAGCCTGCCCCACAGGCCCGTTCGATCCAGCGCCTCGATGGCGTCCACCGCGTTGCGCCCCGATCCCAACAGGACCAGCAGGTCGTTGAGCGCCTCCTTGGGCCACGGTTCGCGCAGTTCCGGCGCGTCCTCGGACAACCGGTTGAGCGTGGTGGCCGACATGGGCAGTCCGGTCTGCGCGGCGGCCGCCGCCACCCGCAGGATCAGTCCGGGATCGCGTTGCGGGCGGGCATCGCGGGCCAGCACCACCTCACCGGCGTGTTCGACCACCCCCTCATCGAGTGGTCGCCGTACCGGCATGCGGCGCAGCCGGGCGAGTCCGCGGCGCGGCAGGGCGTTCGCCGCGGTGCGCAGTCCGACGTCGACGGAGTAGCTCACCGTGCGCGCCGCGTCCGACAGGGTGCGGGCCAGATCGAAGCGATCGCCGATGCGCAGCGCCGCGCCGATCTCGTCGGCGTCCTGGGCGCGCAGCTGATCCCGCCCGCGCCCGGCCACCCGGTGCAGTTCGGTGCGCACGTCCAGCAGCCGCCGGTGCGCGATTTCGAGCCCGCCGCCCGGCACGTCCGGACCGAGCCCCGGCATGGCGTCGGTCAGCTGGGCGATGGCGAGGGCGTCGAGCAGTTGGATATCGCGCAGTCCGCCGCGGCCGTTCTTGAGATCGGGTTCGGCGCGGTGCGCGATCTCCCCGCTGCGGCGCCAGCGGGTTTCGGCCTGCTCGAGCAGACCGTCGAAGCGGGAGCGGATACCGCTGCGCCAGTCCCGACGCACCCCGTTGACGAGCAGATCGCTCAGCGCCTGGTCGCCGACGATATGTCGCGCCTCCAGCATGCCGAGCGCGGCGGTCAGATCGTCGGCGGCCACGCGCAGCGCCTGCGGGACGGTGCGCACGCTGTGGTCGAGTTTGATGTGGGCGTCCCACAGCGGATACCAGAGCTGATCGGCCACCTCGGCGACGCGCTGCGGATCGACGTCGTCGTAGAGCAGCACCAGATCCAGATCCGAGTACGGCAGCATCTCGCGGCGGCCCAGGCCGCCCACCGCCACCACAGCCAGGCCGCTGTCGGGAGTGATGCCGACCTCGGAACCCTTGGTGGTCAACCACAATTCGAACAGATCGACCAGCGCCTGGCGCAGCGCCTCGGAGTCCAGGCGCGGGGTGCGCGCACCGCCGCCCGCATTCCTGCCCGCCTCCCCGAGCAGTTGATCGCGGGCACGGACCAGATCCGACGCCCCGTTGGCGACCACACCACCCGCGACCTGCTCGTTTCGCGCTCGCTCGAAACCCACGACCACACCACCCATCTCAGTTGTCCTGCCGCCGCGCGTCGGCGTGCCGACCCGTCACATCGGTCGTGCCGACCCGTCACTTCGGTCGTGCCGACCCGTCGGATCGGTCGCACCGACCCGTCACATGAGTGCGGCCCCGTTCCCACCGGTCCGGCGGGAGCGGGGCCGCCGCTCGAGCTGCTGTCCGCTTACAGCGCGTCGGAGCCGCGCTCGCCGGTGCGAACCCGGATGACCGACTCGACGGGGGTCACCCAGACCTTGCCGTCACCGATCTTGCCGGTGCGCGCGGCCTCCACGATGACCTCGACGACCTTCTCCACGGAGGCGTCGTCCACGACCACCTCGACCCGAACCTTCGGGACGAAATCCACGGAGTACTCCGCACCGCGGTAGACCTCGGTGTGGCCCTTCTGTCGCCCGTAACCCTGGACCTCGCTGACCGTCATGCCCAGCACGCCGGCCTGCTCGAGCCCGGACTTGACGTCCTCGAGGGTGAACGGTTTGACGATTGCGGTGATCAGTTTCATGCGTCATGCCTCCTTGACGGCGGTGGTACGTGTCGTGCCACCCACAGCAGCGAAATCGTATGCCGTTTCCGCGTGCTCCGACTCGTCCATGCCCGCGGACTCGGCTTCCGCGTCGGCCCGCAGGCCGATGGTGGCCTTGATCGCGAAGGCGATGACGGCGGCGACCACGAAGGAGTAGGCCAGCACCGCGACCGCACCCACGATCTGCCGCCACAGCTGGTCGACACCACCACCGTAGAACAGGCCGTCGACCGCGGTGGGCGCATCGGCGGTGCCGACGAAGCCGACCAGCACGGTGCCGATCACACCGCCGACCAGGTGGATGCCCACCACGTCGAGGGAGTCGTCGTAGCCGAACTTGAACTTGAGGCTGACGGCCAGCGCGCAGATCGCGCCCGCCACCAGGCCGACCACCAGCGCGCCGACGATGTTCACCGAGGCACAGGCCGGGGTGATGGCCACCAAGCCCGCGACGATGCCGGAGGCCGCGCCCAGCGAGGTGGGCTTGCCGTCACGGATCTTCTCCACCAGCAACCAGGCCAGCATGGCCGCGGCGGTGGCGACGACCGTGGTGACGAAGGTGACACCGGCGACGCCGTTGGCACCGACCGCCGAACCGGCATTGAAGCCGAACCAGCCGAACCACAGCAGACCGGCGCCGAGCATGACGAAGGGCAGGTTGTGCGGACGGAACGGGGTCTGCGGCCAGCCCTTGCGCTTGCCGATGATGATCGCCAGCGCCAGCGCCGCGGCACCGGAGTTGATATGCACGGCGGTACCACCGGCGAAGTCGATGGCCTTGACCTTCTCCATGATCCAGCCGCCACCCCAGACCCAGTGCGCGACCGGGAAGTAGACGACGGTCACCCAGACCGCGGCGAACAGGATCCAGGCGCCGAACTTCATCCGGTCGGCGACCGCACCCGAGATCAGGGCCACGGTGATGATCGCGAACATGAGCTGGAAGGCCACGAACACGGTCGCGGGCACGGTGCCGACCAGCGGCACACCGACCGATTCCTCACCGAAGCCGGACATCAGAGTCCGTAGGCCGAAGTATTCGGCGGGGTCGCCGAGCAGGCTGCCCTTGTCCGTGCCGAATGCGGCCGAGTAGCCGTACAGCACCCACAGCACCGTGACGATGCCCATGGCGCTGATACTCATCATGATCATGTTGAGCACGTTCTTGCTACGGACCATGCCGCCGTAGAAGAACGCGAGCCCGGGGGTCATCAACAGCACGAGGGCCGCGCTTGTCAGCATCCAGGCCGTGTCACCTGTGTCGGGCGCGCCGATTTCAGCGCCCGCCAGGATTACGGGATCCACCACCTTGTCCTCCTCATCTCGGGCCTCGCCGGTGTACTGCTAACGAAGCCTGCAACGAGGGTCCTCAGTCGGTGTTTCATCCGTGATCCTTCGGCGTTTCGCCTAGGTGAACGGATGAGATTGCACTGTTGCCAGCGTGTTTCCCGATCCGCACGGCTGTTACGAACACATTGTGAGGATGATGTTGATTCCCGGCGTCGCGCCAGGTCGGGGCGGGTTTACCCGAGCAGGGCGTCGACGAAGGCGCCGGGCTCGAACGGAGCGAGATCATCGGCCCCCTCGCCCAAACCAACCAGTTTCACCGGCACGCCCAGTTCGTGCTGCACCTGGAAGACGATGCCGCCCTTGGCGGTGCCGTCCAGCTTGGTGAGCACCACACCCGTGATATCGACGACCTCGCGGAAGACCCGAGCCTGGGTCAGCCCGTTCTGGCCGACCGTGGCGTCGAGCACCAGCAGCACCTCGTCGACCGGGGCCTTCTTCTCGACCACGCGCTTGACCTTGCCCAGCTCGTCCATCAGACCGGTCTTGGTGTGCAGACGGCCCGCGGTGTCGACCAGGACGGCGTCCACACCGCCCGCGATACCGGCGCTCACGGCGTCGAAGGCGACGGCGGCGGGGTCCGCCCCCTCCTTGCCGCGCACGGTCTCCGCACCGACCCGCTCACCCCAGGTCTGGAGCTGGTCGGCGGCGGCGGCGCGGAAGGTGTCGGCCGCACCGAGCAGTACCCGGCGGCCGTCGGCGACCAGCACCCGCGCCAGCTTGCCGGTGGTGGTGGTCTTTCCGGTGCCGTTCACGCCGACGACCAGCAGTACCGACGGACGGTCGTCGTGCGGCAGGGCACGGATGGAGCGGTCCAGTTCGGGACGCAGGGCCTCGATGAGGACATCGCGCAGCACGGCGCGGGCCTCCTCGGTGGTGCGCACGCTGCGGGCGGCCATCTCCTCGCGCAACCGCTCGACCACCGCGACGGTGGAGGCGGTGCCCAGATCGGCCATCACCAGGGTGTCCTCGATCTCCTCCCAGGAGTCCTCGTCGAGGTCGCCGCCGCCGAGCAGCCCGAGTAGGGACTTGCCCATGGCGTTCTGCGAACGGGAGAGGCGCCCGCGCAGGCGGGTCAGCCGACCCGCGGTGGGCTCGATCTCGGGGACGACCGGGGCCTCGGCCACGGTGGGGGCGGAGTCGGGGACGTCCACGGGGACCGGGGCGGACTGCACCGGGGCCTCGGGAACGGGGGTGGCGGTCGGGGTTTCCACGGCCGCGGCCGGTGCGGAGGTGC
>NZ_JASCXP010000265.1:0-10192 GCF_030010695.1 Nocardia sp. CC201C | reverse complement strand
TCCGCCGCCCGCCGCAAGACCGTGCGCACCGGCTCGGGCGCGCTCACCGCCACCGCATCCGCGGCCGCCGCGGTCGGCAGCCCGGCCCGCAGGCACGCCGCGAACAGATCCAGTGCCGCCGCCACCCCCAGCGGGTCCGGCCGCGCCCGTACCACCGTTCCCCGATCCGGCCGCCGCCGGTCGACCAGCCCACCCAATCGCCGCCGCCCCACATCCCGGCCCGGGAGCAGCACCAAGGCGACGGCTACGAGCAAGAGCGGCGTCGAGTACGCGCTCATGGCAGTGACTTCCGTGCTCATGGCAGTGACTTCCGTGCTCATGGCAGTGACTTCCGTCCAGGGCGGTCTGCGGCGGGGAGGTTCGAAGCCGCGACGAAGCACGGGCCCGCGGGTGGACGGGATGTCTGGTCGGGGCGGAGTTCGCCGACCCCTTCCGGATGGCGCGAGGGAAGCGTGGTCATCGCAGGACCTTTCGGGTGATGGCGTCCGTCCAGAGGAGGCCGGTGCAGGTCAGGGTGGTGCCGAGGGGGAGGAGGAGTTGGCCGGGTGGGGTGGTGAGGAGGATGTGGAGCGGGGCGGCGCCCATCAGGTGGCCCAGGGCCAGGCCCAGGAGGGGCAGGGCGGAGAGGACGGCGGCGGTGGCGTGGGCTCCGGCCAGTGCGGCTCGGGTGCGGGCCTGGAAGCGTTTGCGGCCCAGAAGGTCCGTGCGGGCGGCGGTGAGCAGTTCGGCGAGCGCCAAGCCGTGGGATTCGGCGACCTGCCAGGCATCGGCGACCCGGGAAAGGTCGTGGGCTATGGCGCTGTTCGGTTGGCGGAGGCCGCTGGCGCCGCCGCCGCCGAGGCGGCTGCGGGCCGCGCTCACCGCGAAGGCGCGGCTGGCATCCCCGGCGGTCTCGCGGGCGGCGATCTCGGCGGCGACGCTGGGGTGGGCTCCCACCCGCAGCTCACCGATGATCACCTCCAGGCCGTCGAGCAAGTGGTCGAGTTCGGCGCAATGGCGGCGGGCGCGCAGACGGCGGCGGTGGCGCACCGCGAATGTCATGGCGAACACGGTCGCGGCGAGCATGGTGCCGAAACCGACCAGCCACAGGCTCAGTGGGGTCAGTACCGCGGCTATCCGGATTACCGTCGGCAACAGGACTTTCCGCTTCGTCGTCCGCGGGCCGAACAGGGCCGCGAACCGGCGGCGTGCGGGTGGCGGCGGCACTGTCACAAGGGCGAGCGCCAGGCAGGCGAGCGCTGAGCTCGGATAGGCGAGCATTTCAGGCACCACGGCTCCGATCCGTCGACTTGGACCGGGTCTCCGCCCCAGCGCACCGCCGACCCAGCCGGGCTCTCGTCCGCACGCCACATCTCCCCCACCTGCACCGCGGATCTCCGTACCGGGAGGGTGGTACCGAATCGGGCGTTGTCGCGGTGCTCATCGTTCGAGGCGTTCGTCGATGAGGCGGGCCAAAACGGGAGCCGCGGGGGCGGGGCGGGTGGTGGCGGTCCAGGCGGGCTCGATGTGGACGGTGCCGGAGGGGGTACGGGTGACGACGCCGATCTCACGGAGGGCACGGGAGCCGTCGAGGCGGCGGTGGACGTGCAGGACGACCTGAATGGCGGCGGCCAGCTGGCTGTGCAGCGCGAGGCGGTCCATACCGCCCAGCGCCGCCAGGGCCTCCAGACGGGCGGGGACCTCGCCGGGCGAGTTTGCGTGCACGGTGCCCGCGCCGCCGTCGTGGCCGGTGTTGAGCGCGGTCAGCAGGTCCACCACCTCCGCGCCGCGAACCTCGCCGACGACGATGCGGTCGGGGCGCATGCGCAGCGCCTGGCGGACCAGGTCGCGAACCGTGACCTCGCCCACCCCTTCGACATTCGGGGTGCGCGCCACCAGCCGGACCACGTGCGGGTGCGGCGGGGCGAGTTCGGCGGCGTCCTCCACGCAGACGATGCGTTCGGCCGCGTCCACCTTGGCGAGCAGTCCGGAGAGCAGCGTGGTCTTACCCGCGCCGGTACCGCCGACCACGAGAAAGGCCAGGCGGGCGCGAATAATGTTCTCCAGCAGGCGTTTCGCATCGGGCGAGACGGCACCGGCAGCAGCCAGGGCATCGAGGCCCTGTGTCGCCGGGCGGAGTATGCGCAGCGACAGGCAGGTGCCGCCGTGGGCGATGGGGGCCAGCACGGCATGCAGCCGCACGCCGAAGGAGTTCGCCACCGCCGCTTCGCTTCCGGCGAGCCGACCGTCCACCCACGGCTGCGCGTCGTCCAGTCGTCGCCCGGCCGACAGCGCCAGTCGCTGCGCCAGCCGCCGCACCGCGGCCTCGTCCGGAAACCGCACCGAGGTCCGCCGCAACCCCTGTCCGCGGTCCACCCACACCGCATCCGGGCCGGTCACCAGCACATCCGCCACCTCGGGGTCGTGCAGCAGCGGCTCCAGCACCCCCGCTCCGGTCAGTTCCGTCTGCAGCAAGCGCAGCGCCCGCAGCAGATCGGTATCGCCGAGCACCCCGCCCGCCTCGGCCCGAACAGCCGCCGCCACCTGCGCCGGATCCGGATCCCCGACCCCGTCCGCCAGCCGCTCCCGCACCCGCTCCAGCAGTTCGGCGGTCACCAGCGCGCTCATCGCCGCCCCAGTTCCGGCATGAGCGGTGTGACAGCAGGCCCGGCCGGGACATCGTGCGGTGCAACAGGATCGACCGCGGTTTCGCGCGGTTTCGGCTGCTGTGTCGCGAAGGCGTGCCGTATCGGCTCGCGGGGCGCTGTGCACCCGGATCGCGGTGGGGCGCCGGTGGAGGTGAGCACACCGAGGACGGCGGTGGCGGCGCGGTGGAGGGGATGGCGGGCGTGCAGGGGCAGGCCGCCGCGTTCCAGCTGGTGGGACAGCGCGGGGAGGGCGCGCATGGTGTGAAGCAGCGGGAGGTCGAGGGCGGTGGCGATGTCGGCGGGGCGCAGGCCGCCGGGGGCCGGCCCGCGAACCAGCAAGGCGAGGTTGGGATTTCGGGTGCGGAGGCGGGCGGTGGTGGGTTCGGCGGCGGCTACCGCGCGGAGCTGGGCGGGGGCGATGAGCACCACCAGGTCGGCCGCGTCGAGAAGTTGGTCGGCGGGTGCGCCGCGTTCGGTGGAGAGGTCGCAGACGAGCAGATCACCCGCGCCGCGCACGGCATCCAGGACGGCGCGCACGGCCGTCGGCGGCGGAGCGGGCGTGGATCCGTCTCTGGTGCAGGCGAGTACGGTGATGCCGCCGATACCGGGCAGTGCCGCGTACAGCGCGTCGGCGGCGACGCGGCCGTGCTCCACGGCGAGGTCGGGCCAGCGCGGCCCTGGTGCCTTCTCGAGGCCGAGCAGCAGATCGAGCCCGCCGCCGAAGGGTGCGGCGTCCAGCAGCAGCGTGCGCGGCCGGAACCGACGCCGCGCCGCCGTGAGTGCGATGGCCGCGGCCAGGGTGGACGCACCGGCCCCGCCGCAGGCTCCGGCCACCGCGACCACCACCCCGCGACCGCCGCCACCGTGAGCATTCGCGGCGAATCCCGCGATCAGCGCCTCGGCCGCGTCGGGTAAGGCCAGCACCTGTTCCGCACCGATGGCGGTGGCGGTCTGCCAGTCGAGCAAACCCGGTTCGCCCTCGGTGACCAACAACACCCCGGGCCGCCGCGGACACCGCGCGGCCGCGCATTCGCGGGCGGCGGCGGCATCGAGGAGGACCACGGACGCCCCCATCCAGTCGTGGCGCCCGACCGGTAGCGCCCGCTCGTCCACGCGCCGATCCGCAGCGGCGGCGATGCGGCGGATCTCGGCGCGCAAGCCCTGCCGGTCGACGAGCATGAGCGCGGGCGCGGCGGCGACAACAGGGTTCATGCTGTTCAGCGTCACGGATGCGGATGACCGACGACAGACCCGCAGCGGCGAGTGTGGATAACACGCGGCCTGTGGAGAACTACGCACCCGCGGGACAGAGGCGAATCGGTCCGGAAATAGAGGACGGCCCCAGCCGGGGGGGGAGGAGGCTGGGGCCGTCGGGGTTCAGCCCCGGGGGGTCGGGCTGAACGCGCCTGGACCATGTCCAGGTAATTGCGATACTACACCCAAGCCCCGCCCGGAATGCAAGTCCGTCGCGCGAGTCGTTTTCCGAACCGGACATGCCGGCTTCCGGCTGGCAAACCCGTCCGGACCGACCGCCCGCCACCCCACCGCCCCGGAAAACCTATTCTGGACGGCGTGACAGCCGAACGCGGACGAGTCGCCGCCTTCTTCGATCTCGACAAGACCGTGATCGCCCGATCCAGCGCCTTCGTGTTCAGCAAGCCGTTCCTGGATCAGGGTCTGCTCAGCCGCCGCGCGGTGCTCGAAAGCAGTTATGCCCATTTCCTGTTCCTGCTCAGCGGCGCCGACCACGACCAGATGGAGCGGATGCGCGCCCATCTCACCAGCATGTGCGCTGGTTGGGACGTCGAGCAGGTGAAGGGCATCGTGGCCGAGACCCTGCACGAGATCGTGGACCCGCTCATCTATGCCGAGGCCGCCGATCTCATTGCCGACCACCGCATCCGCGGCCACGACGTGGTCGTGGTGTCGGCCTCGGGCGAGGAGATCGTCGCTCCGATCGCCGCCGCGCTGGGCGCCGATCATGTGTCGGCCACCCGCATGGTCGTCGAGAACGGTAGGTACACCGGCGAGGTCGAGTTCTACTGCTACGGCGAGGGCAAAGTTCAGGCGATCGAAAAGCTTTCCGCCAGTGAGGGTTATGACCTGTCTCGCTGCTACGCCTACTCCGACTCGGTGACCGATCTGCCCATGCTGGCGGCGGTCGGACACCCGACGGCGGTGAATCCGGACCGGGCACTGCGGCGGGAGGCGCATCAGCGCGGCTGGCCGGTGCTGACCTTCGAGAATCCGGTGTCGCTGTGGTCTCGCATCCCCGCCCCCTCGACCACCACGGTGGCCGCGAGCGTGGCCGTCGGACTCGGCGCGGTGGCCGCCGGGGCGCTGAGTTACCGACTACTGCGCAAGCGGCGCTGAGCTGGCGTGAAACGCCGCGCGACACACCGCTCGAGGAAAGTCTCCGCAGCTCTTGCTGTGAGTGCGGTCACAGAGTAACAATGGTGACAAGGAAGGACGGAAGGCCAAGATCGGATCGGAAGAGAAGGTCCTATCTCCCATCCCACCCTTCCCAGCACGGACACCAGGCACCCACGCGGAGCACGCCGCGACAAGGGCACGAGTGTTGTGGGCCTGCGTTATCCGTGATTCCGTCGATGACGGCCCCGCACACGCTGTAGGGATGAATCGGCGGGGTCCGGAGAGCTCGCCGAGGCCGAATCACACAACCCGATACAGCACGCTTGGTAACCCGGTAGTCCGTGCTAGCGGGCGGTGAGGTCGCAATGGCGACAACGCCGCCCGCTCTGATGTGCAGGGGACTTCCTGGCCTGATATCCAGCGCAGCCTGATATCCAGCGCAGCCCGATATCCAGCGCAGCCCGATACCCAGCGGCGAACTCAGCCGGATGCCGCGTCGGCGATCGAACGGGCTTCGCGGGCGCCATCTTCCAGCGCCCCGGAGTGGAAGATGACCCAGCCGCCCACCGCGTTCGGGGTACCGGTGCCGAACGCGGCCACCGCATCCAGATACGCCTGACGGCGGCGCAACAGGAACACCTCCGGCACGCCGAGGCTGTGCGGATCCAGCCCGCTGGACACCGCGACCAGCCGGGAAGCCGCCCGCGCCACGATGCCGTCGGCGGTGCCGAACGGCCGCAGCGTCAGCAGCTCCCCGTGCACGACGGCCGCGACCACCGGGGCGGGGGCGTTCGTGGTCAACACCGTCTGCGCCAACAGGTCGAGCCGTTCCGCCACTCCCGGCACATCCCGCGGACGCCCCAGCGACTGCTGGTCGGTGACCATATCGGCGGCGGCCAGCAGATGCAGCCGCGCGAGTGCTTGCAGCGGCGCACGCTGCCACACCCCGGCGAGCGTGCGCAGCGCCTCCCCGTCGAGGGCCTGCCCGACCCGCAGCGATCCGGCGAGCACCGGGTCCTCCACCCGCCCGTCGGCCGGAATGTCGATGCTGCCGCCGTCGATGGCCGCCGACGACCGCGCCGCCCGCACCGCCGCCTCGGCCGCCGTGGTCGGCCAGCCACGCCGGTTGGCCCGGTGCCGGTGCACCTCGGCGAGCGCGTCGCGGGCCTTGTCGGCGGCCTCGCGCACGCCGGGCAGGTCGACTAGGGGCTGGAGCGGGTCGGTCACGGGTTACGAGGCTACTGGTCCCGGATGACCGAGCCACCCGCCCCCTCGACGCGCCGCACGTGCCTCGACGACACGACCCGGCTTCGAGTCGCCACACCACGGTGGCCACCCGGCCTCGGCTGGCAATCGACCGGGAACGACATGAGCCCCGATGCCCGAGTTACCAACCCCGTCGGCCGAGGTACCGGCTTCGTGCCCGGTCGGCCCGGCGACCGACTGCCTCACGACACCCCTGAGACAAGCCTCCCGCCACCTTCCCTCCCCGCCACCTTCGCCGGTAGTCGGCCACCATCCCTCACGTGCGGCGCGCCTGCTGATGCCTCGTGCTCAACTCGCCAGCAGGTCCCGCCCCGGGATGGCGTCGAGCAGGCGGCGGGTGTAATCGGATTCCGGATTGTCGAAGACGTCGGTGGTGGCGGCGGCCTCGACCACCCGGCCCCGCCGCATCACCACCACATCGTCGGCGATCTGACGGACCACGGCCAGGTCGTGGGTGATGAACAGGTAGGACAGGCCCAGCTCGGCCTGCAGGTCGTTGAGCAGGGTGAGGATCTGCGCCTGCACCAGCACGTCCAGTGCGGAGACGGCCTCGTCGCAGACCACCACCTCGGGCCGGAGGGCGAGAGCGCGGGCGATGGCCACCCGCTGGCGCTGGCCACCGGAGAGCTCATTGGGGTAGCGCCGCATGACCGAAGCGGGCAGCGAGACCTTGTCGAGCAGGTCGCGGACGGTGTCCTCGCGCTCGGACCGGGTGCCGACACCGTGCACGCGCAGCGGTTCCTCGATGGTGCGGTAGATGGAGTACATGGGGTCCAGCGACCCGTACGGGTCCTGGAACACCGGCTGCACGCGTCGCCGGAAACCCAAGGCCGACTTACCTTTCAGTGCCGCCACCGGAGCACCGTCGAACAGCACCCGCCCGGCGGTCGGGGTCAGCAGCCCCAGCACCATGTGCGCCACGGTCGATTTCCCGGACCCGGATTCGCCGACGATGGCCGTGGTGGTGCCCCGCCGCAGCCGGAAGGAGACATCGTCGACAGCCGTGAAGTCCGTCGACTGCCAAGGTCGCTTGCCGCGGATCCGGAATCTCTTGACGAGGTTCTCGGCGATCACGACATCATCGGGCAGGGTGGCGGTTTCGGCCTCGGCGACTTCCACCGCGTGCTCGCGGACCTCGACGCGCTGGCGCGGCGTCGAGAGCCGTTGCGAGGCCAGCGAGGGTGCGGAGTTCACCAGTTTCTTGGTGTACGCGTGCTGTGGGTCGCGCAGAATCCGCAGTGCCGGACCGGATTCCACCACCCGCCCGCGATACATGACCACCAGGTGTTCGGCGCGTTCGGCGGCTAGGCCGAGGTCGTGGGTGATCAGCAGGACCGCCGTGCCGAGTTCGGCGGTGAGCCCGTCCAGGTGGTCGAGGATCTGCCGTTGCACGGTGACGTCGAGCGCCGAGGTGGGTTCGTCGGCGATGAGCAGTTTCGGCCGGCAGGACAGTCCGATGGCGATGAGGGCGCGCTGGCGCATACCGCCGGAGAATTCGTGCGGGTACTGGTTCACCCGCCGCTCGGCGTCGGACATCCCGGCTTCCTCGAGCAGTTCCATGGCGCGGCGGCGCGCTTCGGCGCCCTTGGCGATGCCGTTGGCCGCCAGGGTTTCCCGCACCTGGAAGCCGATCTTCCAGACCGGGTTCAGGTTGGACATGGGATCCTGGGGCACCAGTCCGATGCCGCGCCCGCGCACGGCGACGATCTCCTGCGCCGACGCCCGGGTGAGATCCTTGCCGTCGAATCGGATGGACCCCGAGGTCACCTGTCCGGTGCCGGGTAGCAGGTCGATGATGGCGTGTGCCGTGGTGGACTTCCCGGAGCCGGATTCACCGACGATGGCGACGGTCTGCCCCGGGTACACGGTGAGACTCACATCCCGCACGGCGGGCACCCGCTTGCCGTCGGAGGTGAAGCACACAGTGAGATCGCGGATATCCAGCAGTGGCGTGTCATCAGCAGTCACGGCGCTCACCTCTTCCGGGCTTTGGGGTCGAGGGCGTCGCGCACGGCGTCGCCCAGCAGGATGAAGCTCAGCACCGTAATGGCCAGCGCCGCAGCGGGATAGAACAGGATGGCGGAGGTGCGCAGATCGTTCTTGGCCTTGGCGATATCGCCGCCCCAGGACACGATGTCGGGTGGCAGGCCGACGCCGAGATAGGACAGCGTCGCCTCGGTGACGATGAAGACGCCCAGCCAGATGGTGGACACCACGATGATCGGCCCGGCCGCGTTGGGCAGCACGTGCCGCAGCAGAATGCCCAGCCGCGACACCCCCAATGCCTGTGCCGCCGTGACATATTCACTGCTCTTGGCCTCGATGACGGCGCCGCGGGCGATGCGCGCGGCCAGCGGCCACGTGAACGAGGCGAGCACCAGGATGACATTCCACATGGTGGTGGGCCGCAGCATCTGCAGCAACACGATGGCGGCGAGCACCATGGGGATGGCGAAGAAGATCTCGGCGATGCGCGACACCACCGAATCGAGCAGCCCGCCGAAGAAGCCGGCCAGCGCCCCGAGCGTGCCGCCGATGAACATGAACAGCGCCGCCGCGCCCAGGCCCACCATGACCGACGCGCGCGCACCGTAGATGGTGCGGGCGTACACATCGCATCCCTGTTTGTCGAAACCGAAGGGGTGCCCGGGCCGGGACGGCGCCATGCTGTTGTCGATCACGCATTCGCGCGGGTCCTGATCGCTGAACAGCCCGGGCCACAGCACCACCACGGCGACGATCAGGATGAGCAGCATCGCGACGATGAAGATCGGGTTGCGGCGCAGTCGTCGCCAGGCGTCGGTCCAGATGCTGGTCGGCTCACCGGTTTCCACCACGCGGTCGGTGGCGAGCACCTCCACCTCGTCGGGTGGCGCGACATAGTGCCCCTGTCCGGGCCGGGTACCGGCCTCGGATTCCTTGACGAGGTCAGACATAGCGGATCCTCGGATCGAGTGCGGCGTAGAGCAGGTCGATGAGCAGGTTGGACAGCAGGAAGATCACCACGAGCACGGTCACGAACGACACCACCGTGGGTGGTTCCACGCGGGTGATCGCCTGGTACAGCGTCCCGCCGACGCCCGGAATATTGAAGATGCCCTCGGTGACGATGGCGCCGCCGATGAGCGCGCCCAGATCCGCGCCCAGGAAGGTGACGACCGGGATCATGGAGTTGCGCAGGATGTGGACGGTGACCACCCGCCGTCGTCCCAGCCCCTTGGCGGTGGCGGTGCGCACGTAGTCGGCGGACATGTTCTCGGCCACCGAATTCCGGGTCAGCCGCAGCACATACGCGAACGACAGCGACCCGAGGACGAAGGCGGGCACCAGCAGTTCGGCGAAACTCGCGTCCCCGGTGACGGTGGTCGGGGCGATCCCCCATTTCACGCCGAGCAGGAACTGCGCCACATAGCCGACCACGAAGACCGGCACGGCGATGATGACCAGGCTGGCGACCAGCATGGTGGAGTCGAACAGACGGCCCTTGCGCAGGCCGGCGACGAGTCCGAAGAGAATGCCGAACACGCCTTCGATGAAGACCGCCATGAAGGCGAGTTTGATGGTGATCGGGAAGGCGCGGGCGAGTTCGTCGCTCACCGGCCGCCCGGAGAAGGCGGTACCGAAGTCGAGGGTGAAGATGCCTTTCAGGTAGAGCAGGTATTGCGTGATGAGCGGCTGATCGAGGTGGTATCGGGCGCGCAGCTGAGCTTCGATGGCGGGAGTCAGGGGTTTCTCACCGGCCAGCGCCGCGATCGGGTCGCCGGGGATGAGGAAGACCATCGCGTAGATCAGGAAGGTCGCGCCGAGGAACACCGGGATCATCTGGAGTAGGCGCCGCAGGACATACCAAGCCATATTTCCTCCGGAAAGTGGTGGGGCGGGGCGCGGGGGGCGGGGCCGGCGCGGCGGGGGGGGCGGGGGGGTGT
>NZ_JASCXP010000264.1:0-10286 GCF_030010695.1 Nocardia sp. CC201C | reverse complement strand
CACCGACATCACGGTCACCGGACTCACAGCTGTCGCCTGCGCCGTCGTGATCGGTGCCGTCGTCGCGCGCGGGTCGGGCGGTCATCGGTTCGCGGCCGGACTACGCATTGCGCAGCCCATCCAGGGCGTGTTCGAGATCGGCGGGGTATTCGCTGGTGATCTCGATCCAGCGGCCGTCGGCCGGATGGTTGAAGCCGAGCTGGCGGGCGTGCAGCCATTGGCGTTCCAGGCCGAGGCGCTCGGCCAGGCGGGGATCCGCACCGTAGGTGAGGTCACCGCAGCAGGGATGCCGGATGGCCGAGAAGTGCACGCGAATCTGGTGGGTGCGACCGGTTTCCAGGTGGATGTCGAGCAGGCTGGCGGCCTGGAACGCCTCGATGGTGTCGTAGTGGGTGACGCTCGGACGACCGTCGGCGGTCACCGCGAACTTCCAGTCGTTGCCGCGCGCCCGCCCGATCGGCGCGTCGATGGTGCCGCTGGAGGGGTCCGGATGGCCCTGCACCAGCGCGTGATAGCGCTTGTCCACGGTGCGGTACTTGAACGCGCGCTTGAGCTGGGTGTAGGCGTGCTCGGACTGCGCCACCACCATCACCCCGGAGGTGCCGACGTCGAGCCGGTGCACGATGCCCTGACGTTCGTGCGCCCCGGAGGTCGAGATGCGGTAGCCCATGGCGGCCAGCCCGCCCACCACGGTCGGCCCGGACCAGCCCACCCCGGTGTGCGCGGCCACGCCCACCGGCTTGTCCACCGCCACGATGTCGTCATCGGCGTAGAGGATCTTCATCCCCTCCACCGGGGTGGCCTCCACGGTGAGTTCCCGCTTGGGCTCCGGGAACTCGACCTCGAGCCAGGCCCCGGCCGTCAACCGGTCGGACTTCCCGGCCGCCACCCCGTCGAGCTGCACCGAGCCGTCCTCGGCCAGCGCCGCCACCGCCGTGCGCGACAGCCCCAGCAGCCGCGACAGCCCGGCGTCGACGCGCATACCGTCGAGCCCGTCGGGCACGGGCATGCTGCGGGTCTCCCTCATACCGTCTTCTCCTCGGTGTTCTCCTCGGCCGACTGCCGGTGCGCGCGGGTGCCGTCCGGCTCGAACCCGAAAACGGTCAGCACCACCAGCAGAATCGCACCGCACACGATGGCGGAGTCGGCGACATTGAAGACCGGCCACCAGCCGACGGCCAGGTAGTCCACCACATGCCCCTGCAACGGTCCGGGCGCGCGGAACAGCCGATCGATGAGATTGCCCAGCGCCCCGCCGAGCACCATGCCGAGCCCGATCGCCCACCACAGCGACCGCAGCGTGCGGCCGATGCGGATGACGCCGATCACCACGGCCGCCGCGACCAGGGTCAGCAGCCAGGTCATGCTGGTCGCCATGGAGAAGGCCGCGCCCGGATTGCGCACCAGGCTGAACCGCAACCAATCGCCGATGAGGTAGACGGGCTCGCCGGGCGTCAGCGTCGCCACGGCGACGACCTTCGTCAGCAGGTCCAGGCCGAGCAGGACGGCGGCGATGATCAACAGCGTCCGCAACCGCAGCGGCCGACCCGCGGTCGCCGCATCATCCGGACCAACAGCGCCGGCTGCGCCATCCGAACCGACAGCGCCGCCCGAACCAACAGCGCCATCCGCGCCTGCCGTGGTATTCGAGCCTGCAGCGGTGTCCGAATCTGCTGCGGTGTCCGAATCTGCCGAGTCCGAGGTTGCTTCGGCAATCGACCCCGTCGCGAAATCCGTGCCCGTGGCGGCGTCCGCGTGTGTCTCGGCACCCGAGCCCGCCACAGCGTCAGAACCCACAGCGGCGTCCGAACCCACAGCGGCGTCCGAACCCACAGCGGCGTCCGAACCCACCGCAACACCCGAACCCGCCGCCGTGCCCGAGCCCTTCTCGCGCGCCGCTCCGGCCCCGGCCGCCCCGCGCTCCGCCCCTGCGCCGGACACCCCGGAACCACCCCTCGACGGCGCGTTCTCCGTATCGGCAGGGGTGTCGGGCGTGTGTTCGCCCACGGCGGAGCCGCCGGGTGGCGGTGGGGATTGGTCTGCGCCGGTGTCGCGCGGCCGGTCGATACTCACGCCTGCCATCATCCCCTATGCCGATTGCCGCCTCGTCGCTCACCGGGTCGCACACCCGAGCGCCGCCTGAGAACCATGTGGGGACCCGCCCCCTGACAACCCAGCTGATTATCAGGATCGCGCCGTACCCTGTTCGACGTGACGGTGTTGTCTTCTCCCACTTGCTCGGCGACCGCCACCGCACCCTGCGCCGGAGACTCCGGCCGACCGCGGTCCGCGATCCGATCCGCCCGCCCCAGCGTGCTGCTGGTGGTGATCGCCGTCGCCTTCTCGGCGTTCGGCGTCGGATGCAGCAATCGTTCGGAGGCCACCGTCGATGTCGAGGGTGCGGAACCGGCCGGGATCGGCAAGGAGGTCACGGTGCCCATCGCGGCGGTGGTGACCACCGTCCTCGATGCCGGGGAGAGCCCGCGCGGCATGCTGTCGCGCAGCCTCCCGACCGGCACCACCCAGGAGGTGACGCTGCGCACCGACCACCACATCGAGCAGCAGATCAACGACCAGGCGGTGCGCGACTTCTCCCCGCCGGCGGTCACCATTCCGCTCACCGCGCTGACCGATGAGCAGGGCTGCGAGCTGGTGCTCGGCAATGTCACCTCCAGCGACCCGGTGCTGGCCAAGGCGCTGCGGCCCGCCGACGGTTCGCGTGCGGGCCTGGAGATGAGCGAGTACGGGGCCATCACCGCATTGCGGCTGACCCCCAACACCGCCACCTCCGATCCGGCCCGCGCCGCCCTGGAGCAGGCGTTCTACCAGGCGGTATACCAGTCCATCGCCTTCCCGCGCACCCCGGTGGGCGTCGGCGCGGTGTGGACGGTGCGCCAGCGGGTGTCGGGCAGTGTGCCGCTCGACCAGGTGACCACCGCGACCCTCACCGATCGGGAGGGCGATCTGCTCACCATCGCGCTCGAGGTCACCCAGACGCCGAAGGTGTCGGAGTGGGAACTGCCCAACAATGCCGGAACCCTCAAGATCGTCGACTACCTCATGCACGGGTCGGGCGTGATCACCGTGGATCTGACCAAGCCGCTGCCGGTATCGGGCGCGATCACGGTGGGCGGCAACCAGACCTACAAGGATCCGCGCAGCTCGGTGACGCTGCGGCAGACGCTGAGCACCGAAGTGCAGTGGGGCGAATGAGCGGACGGACCGTGACGGCGGCCCTGGCCGCGGTCGTCGCGGGACTGGCCGTATCCGCGTGCGGCTCGGACGATTCCGAACCCGCGCCGCCGACGCTGGGACCGATGGTGCCGCCGCCCTCGATACCGGCCGACGCGCCCGTTCCCGACGCGGCCGCCCTGCGCGCCGACCTGCTCGGCATCGACCGGCTGCCCGCCGGTTTCGCCGCCCTGCCCGATCCGGAACCGGACGAGAGCGCGGCGTTCGGCGACACCGATCCCCCGCAGTGCGCGAAAGTGCTCGCACCCATTGCCGATCAGACGCCGGGCGCGGTGTCACGCGCGGCGGCGTCCTTCGGCGGACCGAATTTCACGAGTATCGACGTCGATGCCGCCGCCTACTCGAACAGTGCTGCGGCGCAAGCATTTTCGGAAGCACAAGCACTGCTTCGGGAGTGCGTGCGGTATTCCGCCGCCGATGCCGAGGACACCGTCGTGCGCTTCCGGGTGGGAGGGCTGGACCAGCCGACGGCCGGGGACGCCTCCACCGCCTTCCGGGTCGAGACCACCAGCGAAGGACTCACCCTGTACTCCGCGGTCAGCGTGACCCTGGTCGGCACCACCGTGGTGCAGGTGGCCCTGAGCGGTCCCGAGGAGCCCGATCCGCGGCGGCTCGGTGAACTGACCGCCGCCCAGGTGAACGCCCTGCGGGGGATCGCGGGTCCCTGACCTCCCGGATGGACCGGACAACCCGACCGGACGCCCCGGCCGGACAAGCCGCCTTGACACTCCGCGGGAAGGCCATCACCCCGATACGCTGGCGCACCCGGCGCGGCACCGCATCCGTCGATGCTTTTCTGTCGGTGCCCCGGCCTACAGTCGGGCTGTCACACCCACCATCGATCGGAGGTATTCCGATGTCCGATGTCACACCCATTCCCGAGGGCTACCCGGTGGTCTCCCCGGCTCTCGCCATCGACGGCGCGGCCCAGGCCATCGACTTCTACAAGCGGGTGTTCGGGGCGGCCGAGCGCTTCCGCATGCCGGGCCCCGACGGCAAGATCGCCCACTGCGAACTGCTGTTCGGCGATTCCGTCGTCATGGTCGGTGATCCGGCCCCGGAGATGGGCTTCCGCGATCCCAAGGCGGTGGGCGGCACCCCGGTCAACCTCTACACCTACGTCGAGGACGCCGATGCCGCGCACGCCGCCGCCCTGGCGGCCGGAGCCCGGGAACTCCAGGCACCCGAAACCCAGTTCTACGGCGACCGCACCGCCGCCTTCGAGGATCCGTGGGGCCACCGCTGGACGGTGTCCACCCATGTCGAGGAGGTCAGCCCGGAGGAGATGGAGAAGCGGATGGCCCAACTGGGCTGACCACCGCTGTGCCACCGCACCCGTCGCGACGAGGCAACGGGTGCGGGTCGACCGTCAGCGCCAGCCCAGCACGTCGATGGGGCCCGGACTCCACAGCCCGGAGTGGTTCTCCGGGGTGACGATCGGCCGCGCCGGAATCGCCGAGTCGTCGATGCGGGTGAAGCGCTGCAGCTCACCCCAGTCCGTGCGCCACGAGTGGTTCAGGTAGGTGGCCATGGTCTGCGGGCGCAGCAGCAGCGAACTCCAGCCCAGCGGGCCGCCGCTGTCGTGGCTCTGCCAGCGGTTCGTATCCTTGGCGCCACCGCGGTCGGGCAGAATGCGCCACTGCGGGGTCTCGGCGATGCCGTTGTGATGTTCGTAGGGCCGCTGGCACGGAACCTGCAGGCCCACCGCCCAGTCCAGCAGCACCGGGGCGTCGGAGCCGACGACCTGCTGCAGGGTGCGCGTCTGCGGGACGCGCGGCGGGGTCAGCGCCACCCACTGTTTCCAGTTGTCGTCCCGATCGGAGGCGATCAGACGGATCGCGGTGGCCTCGGCCGGGATATCGGTGAACGGGAAGCGCAGATTGCGCCAGGTCGGCGCGGGACCGATATCGATCGGCGCGACCCGGCCCACCTCCCGCACCCCGCCCGCCGCATCGGCGACGCCGTAGGCGATCTCGACCGACTGTCCGGGCGTGACGATGCCGGACGCGTCGACCGAGCGGATCCGACCCGCCGCCGTGACCGCGATGAGGCCGGTGCGCTCACTCGCCTCCGGCAGCCGGTACCAGCCGGTGGTCAGGCTCGCGATCGGCTCGGTCGTGCCGTAGCTGCCCAGCACCGGCGTGGTGGCCGGGTCGAGGCCGAACGGCAGTGCGGCCGAAGTGGTTCCGGACGCGTCGTCCTGTTCCGCACTGTCCAGCGCGCTCACGATGGCGCTGGTGTCGACCTCGTCGTCGGCCTTCAGATCCGTCGCCACCCCGTTCGGGGCGAAGCCGACCGCGTCGGCGGCGAAGGTAGCGAACGCGTCACCGGCCAGCGGTGCCAGCATGCCCGCATTGGGGTCGGTTTCGACCAGCACCTCCTCGGCGATACCGCACGGCTTGCCCAGCACGGCATTGACATTCGACTTCGCCAGGGAGAATCCCGGGTACTGCGCGACCGCACCCTTGGCCAGCGATCCCACCTCGAAAAGCACCATGAAGGCGGCCACCACCGTCAGCGGCGGCAGCGCCACCAGCCGCCACACGGGGCGGGAGATGCGGTGCGAGGCACCGGGTTCCGGCGCACGGACGTGAAACCATCCGGCGAGCGCGAGCAGCAGCAGGGCCAGCAGCAGGAACAGCTTGTTGACGCCGACACCGGCCAGCACCACGGACTTGTCGTTCCAGGGGATGCCCCAGTTGGAGACGTACCACCAGCCGTTCATGCTGGAGAACGTGATGGCCAGCAGGAAGGCCACGATAGCCGCGAACAGGGCGCGATTGCGGGGCGAGCGCAGCACGCGCGGACCGACGGCCACCGCGGTCACCACGGCCACCGCACCGGCGATCCCGGCGTAGACACCGTTGTGGTGAGTCCACTTGGTGGGCGTGACCATCATGAGCAGGATGACGCCGACGCTGGTGCCGAGCAGACGGCGCACCGGACCGGCGGCCGTGAACGGAATCCGGCCGCCCCGACGCAGCAACACGAAGGCACACACCAGCAGTCCCGCCCAGAACATGAACATGCCGAAGCGCCGGGCCACCGAGCCGTCGATGGTGGGCATGAACAGGTACTGGTAGCGCAGATATTCGTCGTACCACTGGACATTCGGGCCGACGAGTTCGTGCACGTGCCGCATTTCCAGCATCGCCGCCGCGGTCTGGTCGGCGAAGGCCGCCGCCAGCACCACGGTTCCGGCCGCCGCCACCGGCGCGATCAGGCTCAGATAGGAGCCGATGCGCGTCCACAGTGTGGTCGCGAACCCGGCACCCGGGGCGACGGGTTCGCTCAGCTCACGCGCCCGCGCGTCGAGCGCCCGCCACATCGGCCTGATACCGGCCAGCAGCGGAGCGACGCAGATCACGCCCGAGGGTCCGGCCGTGCAGGCGAACGCCCCGATGAGCGCCGCCACCGCGTAGGGCAGCAGCCGCCGCGTCGCGACGGCGCGCTCCACCGACACCCAGGTGAGCAGCAGCGATACCGCCACGGCCGCCTCGGGCCGCAGCCCGTTGTTGTAGGGCAGCCAGACGGCCAGGAAGCCCAGACCGCCGGTCCACACCGCCACCCGGTTGCGCGAAATGCGCACGCCCAGACGCGGAATGACCTCGCGACTGATCACCAGCCAGGAGATGATGCCCGCCAGCAGCGCGGGCAGCCGCACCCACGGGCTGGCCGGTGAGATCAAGGCCAGGTAACCGAACAGTGAGTGGTATAGGCCCACCGGGTTCTCGGGGACCCCGAAGTAGGCGAAGTAGTTGGCCATATAGCCCGACGGGATGGCTGCGCGGCCCATACCGAACAGGTAGCCGTCGTCCGCCGTGGTGGCCCCGATGAAATGCCAGAGCACCAGCGCGCCCAGCACCGCCCCGTCGACCAGGGAGAAGGTCCACCACCGCCGCGGCAGGAAGCGTCGTCGCGAGCGCCCGTCGCGCCGGTCGAGGCGGTACAGCGCGAACAGCGCCACGACCGTCCCCAGCAGGGCGGTCCAGATCGCCACCCGCTTGAGCACGGTGGGGGTGGAGGAGAAGCGGCTGTCGACCTGGGCCGTGACGCTGGTCCCGGCCGCGGTGGCGAGATCGCTGTAGATGCCGACCAGCTGGGGCCGGAAGTCGCCGTCCAGGGTGACCGGCGCGACCGTGGTATCGGTGAGGGTGGCCGTGGTCCGTTCCATCCCGGCGTGCACGACCAGGGCACATTCCGCGCCGAGTTCGTCGACGGGCACGCTGACCAGTCGCTGATCCCGCAGCACCGCCTCCAGCCGGGCCGGTGTGGTGGTGCCGTCCTCGGCGGTGCTCGCCGCGCTCACCCATGCCAGGAAGCCGTACCGCCACCGGTCCGGCGCACCGTTCGGTGTGGTCGCCACCAGCGTCCCGCCGTCCGGAACGAGCTGTGTCACAGCCGCACACGGGATCTCGGCGTCGAAGCTGACCGGTGCGTAGGAGACCAGCGGGGCCTCCACGCCGCGCGTGGAGTCGCCCTGCGGCCAGCTGAGGGTGGCCGCGTCGACGGTGACCGGCAGCAGCGGCACCGCCACCGCGGACAGCACCGCGAGGAATCCCGCCAGGAGAGCGACGGGGCGGGCCCAGCCGCCCCTGCGATCGGTGGAACCCGGCTCCGTACTGTCGGCGGCATCGGAGTCCGCTCGCTCCATCACATCGGTCACGGAGGGCGATGTTAGCGAAAGAAAAGGCCCGGCGTCCCTTCGCGGACCCGGGCCCCTTCGCCGTCAGCGCGTCAGACGCAGGCCGGGGAGGTCTGGTTGGCCAGCTGGATCATGTTGCAGATCCACTCCTTCTGGACCTTCCACTTGCCGTCCTCGGCGACGAACGGCACGACCGCCTGCTGCGGCTCGCCGCCCGCGAGCGCCACCTGGGCGTCGGCGGTGATGGTGCCGTTGCCCAGATCGGTCACACCGGTGACGGTGATGGTGGCGTTGTTCTGCTGCACCGCCTCGACCAGGCGGGTGGGCAGCTGCGGATCGGCGCTGATGCCCTGGAGCAGCTCGAGCTTCTCCTCGTTCGGCACGTTCGGGTCGAGGCCGCGCTGCAGTTCCGCGTTGAGGTCGGCCACGGTCGGCACCGGCGGCAGATCGGACTGCGCCTGCGTCTGCACCTGCGAGGTGGTGGTCTTGGTCGTGGTCTTGGTGCCCTCGTTCTCCTTGTCACCACTGCCACACGCCGACAGTCCGAGTGCGGTCACGACTGCCAGCGTGGCGACCGCGATACGTCCGGTCTTCTGAAGCTTCAACTGCTCGTCCTTTGCGTTCGAGTAGGTCCGTTCGTCCATGTGACAGCCGCCCATAACCCGACCGGCGGCGTTGCACGAGGCACCAGGCTAACAGTGCTGTGGCCGGAAATATCTCCTCGAACCCGGTGCGGAGCAATTTCAGAATGAACCCACAGAGTTCGGCGAGGCTATCGCCAGGCGCACAGTCGATTCGCCGCGCCGCCGCGCCGTCGTGAGCGGGGCGCCGACCTCGACCGACGCCGTCAGCGCAGGCTGCCGAGCGGGTCGGCGCGGCGCAGGTCGGGGTCCTCGGCGGCGAAGGTGCGGGCGGGGCCGGGTCCGGTGGAGCGGGTCTCGAAACGCACCGTCACCACGCCGTGGCCCGCGCCCTGCACCCAGCCGTGCCCGAACTCCGGATGTTCGACATCCACCCCGGGGTACCAGGTCTGGGTGGTGTAGTAGCGGGTGGGCGGCGGCACCTCCGGCTCCGGCCCGGCGGCCAGCGCGAGAGTCGGCTCCTCCGATACCGATTCGGTGTCCACGGTCCGGTCCAGTTCCGGGAACAGCGATTCCTGGCGTATCTCCGACAGTCCCGCGAAACCCACGCCGACCAGGCGAATCGGCCCCAGCTCGGCCGGATCCAGCGCCGAGCGCTGCGCGGCGGCGGTGAGGGTGGCCAGATCCTCGGTGGCGTAGGGCAGCGTGGAGGACCGGGTCACGATGCTCATATCGGACTTCTTGAGTTTCAGCACCACGGTGCGGGCCGCCCGACCGTCGGCGGTGAGCCGCCGGTACGCGGCGGCGGCCATGGCCTCGATGGCGGGGCGCAGCTGCGCGAGGTTGACGATGTCGGATTCGTAGGTGGTCTCGGCGCTGATCTGTTTGGCCTCGGCGCGTTCGGCGACGGGCCGGTCGTCGATGCCGCGCGCCAGCCGGTGCAGGGCCGCGCCCACGCTGCCGCCCAGAATCGAGGCGGCCTCACTCTCCGGCAGCGCCGCGAACGCCCCCACCGTCTCGATTCCCAGTGTGCGCAAACGACTTTCGGCGACCGGACCGATTCCCCAGAGTTTGCGCACCGGCAGCGCGGCCAGCATGTCCCCCTGTTCCTCTGGTGAGATCACCCGCACCCCATCGGGTTTGGCGAGTCCGGAGGCGATCTTGGCGAGCTGCTTGCCGCTGCCCGCGCCGACCGAGGCGACCAGGCCGGTGCGCTCGCGCACCGATTCCCGCAGCTGCTCACAGAATTCCAGCACCCGCTGCGGCGTCGCCCCCGCCAGTTCCGCGGGTTCGCCGAACGCCTCGTCGAAGGACAGTGTTTCCAGCACCGGAATCCGCGCCCGCAGCACGTCGAACACCTGCCCGCTCAGCTCCGCGTACACCGCCCCGCGCGGCGGCACCACCACCGCGCTCACCCCGACCAGGCGGCGCGCCATATGCATGGGCATGGCCGAGCGCGCCCCGAACACCCGCGCCTCGTAGCTGGCCCCGGCCACCACACCGCGCCCGCCCACGCCCCCGACCAGCACCGGCCGTCCGCGCAGCGTGGGCCGGGTGAGCTGCTCCACCGAGGCGAAGAACGCGTCCATATCGATATGCAGCACCCACCGCCGGGTCGCGCGGGCCCGTTGACCTCGGTCCCGCCGGGTCGGTTCGAGGCCAGCGGCCGAGTTGTGTGCGGCAGGGACATGCGCGGCAGCGGTGTGAGCGGCAACGCTCGACGCAGCAACGCTCGACGCAGCAACGCTCGACGCGGCAACGCTCGACGCGGCAACGCTCGACGCGGCAACGCTCGACGCAGCAACGCT
>NZ_JASCXP010000263.1:0-10333 GCF_030010695.1 Nocardia sp. CC201C | reverse complement strand
TTACGGGGGGCGCCCGCGCCCCCCCCCCCGCGCGCGCGCGGTTTTCCCGGGCGCGCGCTCATCGACTCCGCACGGAGACCTACTTGTTCTTGCCCTCGACGATCGGAACGCCGTTCTCGTCCACCTTCACGTCCAGGCCCGCTTCCTTGCGTTGCTGTGGGGTGATCGGGGTGGGGGCGTCGGTGAGGGGGTCGACGCCGCCGCCGGACTTGGGGAAGGCGATGACCTCGCGGATGGAGTCGACGCCGGCGAGCAGGGCGGTGATGCGGTCCCAGCCGAAGGCGATGCCGCCGTGCGGCGGGGCGCCGTACTGGAAGGCGTCGAGCAGGAAGCCGAACTTCTCCTGCGCCTCCTCATGGCTGATGCCCATCACCTTGAACACCCGCTCCTGCACGTCACCGCGGTGGATGCGGATGGAGCCGCCGCCGATCTCGTTGCCGTTGCAGACGATGTCGTAGGCGTAGGCCAGCGCCGCGCCCGGATCGGTGTCGAAGGTGTCCAGGTATTCCGGTTTGGGCGAGGTGAACGCGTGGTGCACCGCGGTCCAGGCCGAATGGCCCAGCGCCACATCGCCGCTGGCGGTGGCGTCGGCGGCGGGTTCGAACATGGGCGCGTCCACCACCCAGACGAAGGCCCACTCGTTCTCGTCGATCAGACCGCACTTGCGGGCGATCTCCCCGCGCGCCGCACCCAGCAGGGCCCGGCTGGACTTGGCCTCACCGGCGGCGAAGAACACGCAGTCGCCCGGGTTCGCGCCCACGAACTTGGCCAGGCCCTCGCGCTCGGCCTCGCTCAGGTTCTTGGCGACCGGACCGCTGAGCTCGCCGTCCTCGCCGATCAGCACATAAGCCAGGCCCTTCGCACCGCGCTGCTTGGCCCACTCCTGCCAGGCGTCGAGCTGGCGACGCGGCTGGCTCGCCCCGCCGGGCATGACCACCGCACCCACGTACGGCGACTGGAACACCCGGAACGGCGTGTCCTTGAAGTACTCCGCCATCTCGGTGATCTCGACGCCGAAGCGCAGGTCCGGCTTGTCGGTGCCGAAGCGGCGCATCGCCTCGGCGTAGGTCATGTGCGGGATCGGCGTCGCGATCTCGTGGCCGATGAGCTTCCACAGCGCCACCAGGATGTCCTCGGCCAGCAGGATCACATCCTCCTGGGTGACGAAGCTCATCTCGATGTCGAGCTGGGTGAACTCCGGCTGCCGGTCGGCGCGGAAGTCCTCGTCGCGGTAGCAGCGCGCGATCTGGTAGTACCGCTCGACACCGGCCACCATGAGCAGCTGCTTGAACAGCTGCGGGCTCTGCGGCAGCGCGTAGAACTTGCCCGGCTGCAAGCGCGCGGGCACCAGGAAGTCGCGCGCGCCCTCCGGGGTGGACCGGGTCATGGTCGGCGTCTCGACCTCGACGAAGGCGTGCCTGGCCAGCACGTCGCGGGCGGCGGCGTTGACCTTGGACCGCAGCCGGATGGCATGTCCGGGCCCCTCGCGGCGCAGGTCCAGGTAGCGGTACTTGAGCCGGGCTTCCTCACCGGGGGTCTCGTCCAGCTGGAACGGCAGCGGCGCGGCCTCGTTGAGCACCTCGAGCTCGCTGACGTTCACCTCGATCTGCCCGGTCGGCAGGTTCGGGTTGCCGCTGCCCTCGGGCCGGTCCTCGACCACGCCGGTGATCCGCACGCAGTACTCGTTGCGCAGCTTGTGCGCCTGCTCGGCGGGCTCGCCCTCCCGGAACACCGCCTGCGAGACACCCGACGCGTCGCGCAGATCGATGAAGATCACGCCACCGTGGTCTCGCCGCCGGGCCACCCAACCGGTGAGGGTGACGGTCTGACCGGCGTGCTCGCTTCGCAGCGAACCAGCCAAGTGGGTGCGCAGCACGGGAGTCCTTTCGACGGATTCGAGGCGCCGGAGAGTGACAGGCGCCGGGTCCATCGTAGAGAGACACGTCGCCGGAGTGGAAACCGATATCCACCTCCCCGTGCCAAGCTGTAAGACGGCGGATTTCCGATCCGCTCAATCCTCATGTCCTGCCGCAATATCGAGGCGACCGCAGACGGGAGCTAGCACGATGACCTTCAACGAAGGTATGCAGATCGACCCGGACCGGGTCTCCTCCGGCGGCGGTCCCGGCATGGGCGGCGGGCTGGTCCTGGGCGGCGGTGCGGTGGGTCTCATCGCGCTGGTGGTGACGCTGCTGCTCGGCGGCGATCCGGGATCGGTGCTCGGCCAGTTCACCGGCGCGGAGAACGGGCAGACCGACCAGGGCGTGGCTGGGACGCCCGAACACTGCCGCACCGGCGCGGACGCCAACAAGTACGTCGACTGCCGAGTGGTGCTGACCGTGCAGAGCCTGGACGCGGTGTGGGACGACGAACTGGGCCAGCAGACCGGCCGCCGCTACACCGAACCGGCGGTGCGGCTGTTCTCCGGCGTGGTGAACACCGGCTGCGGGCAGGCGTCCTCCGCCGTCGGCCCGTTCTACTGCCCCGCCGACCAGACCGCCTACTTCGACACCGCGTTCTTCCAGGAACTCAGCACCCGCTTCGGCGCGAGCACCGGCCCGCTCGCCCAGGAGTACGTGGTCGCCCACGAATTCGGCCACCACATCCAGAACCTGCTCGGCGACCTCGGCCGCGCCCAGCGCGACCCCCGCGGCCCCGAATCGGGCGCCGTGCGCACCGAACTCCAGGCCGACTGCTACGCCGGTGTCTGGGCCTACTTCGCCGATAAGCAGAACGCGCCCGGCAGCACCCAGCCGTTCCTGAAACCACTCACCGACCAGGACATCGACGACGCTCTCTCCGCCGCGGCCGCCGTCGGCGACGACCGCATCCAGGAGCAGGCCACCGGCCGCGTGAATCCCGAAGCGTGGACGCACGGTTCGGCCGAGGAACGCCAGAAGTGGTTCCTCGCCGGATACAAGACCGGCCAAGTCGCGGCCTGCGACACCTATTCGGCCCGCGACCTGCGCAACCCACCCGCGCTGCGCTAGCGGGCCGGACTCCCCGCGAAATCAGCGCGCACACCCGCACCACGACATCAACGCGCACGCCCACGTCTCCGCGACTTCGGCACGCGACCGAGAGCCGTTGCGACACGTGCCCGCGCGTGCGAGCGGTCGTGTGCCCGCCTGCCGCCCGCACGCGACGTCGGCGCGTTCGCCCGCCACGCCGCGACCCTCGAACTCAGCGCACACTGCTGAGCCGTCGGGACCCGTGCGTGCTGAGGGTCGTCTGCTTGTCGGCCCCCGCCATTCAGCGCAAGGCCGACAGCCGTCACCACTCGGGCACGCGTGCTGGCGGTCGTCCGCTCATCCGCCTCCCCGGCACTTCAGCGCACGGCTGACGGCCGTCGACACTCATGCACGCGTGCCAGCGGTCGTATGCCGATCCGATCAAGGCGTACCCCAGGAGTTACCCCGAGCGGTGCGAGATCAGTTGCCACGTGTCGATCGGAAGGCTTGCGGACGTCTTGTTGGTCGGCAGCGTTCTGAGCGGGGCCGGTCGTGCGCGGGTCGCGCAGCGGTGGCCCTTCGGTGGACAATCACCGTCGGCGGGCGGGAGGTTCGCCGGTACGGAGGGATTGGTTCATGGGAACACGCGGTGCTACAGGACTTTTCGGGCGGCGGAACGTGTTGCGGTCGGTGGCGGCGGTCGTGGTGACCGCCGCCGCGCTCACGGTGAGCGGCGGGGTCGGCGGTGCGCAGGAACCGGCGCCGGCCTCGCCCGTGGCTCCGGCGGCACCGGCGCCCGTCACGGGTCCGATGCTGTTCACGCTCACGTCGATCCCGAACGGCTGGCTCATCGGCCGCACCGATTTGCGGCCGCTGCTCGAGGTGCAGGCCGACGGGCGGGCGATTCGGCGTCCGGATGCCGCCGATCCGGATCGGAGCGCGAACACCCCGCCGCAGGAGATCACCGGCACCATTCCGCAGGAGGTGGTCACCGCCGCGATCACCGAGACGCGGGCGCTGACCACCCTGGATATGGGGAATGCGGGCGTCTCCAACCAGAGCAGCATGATTCTCGACTACACCCCGCAACAGCCGGATCAGGACGCGCACGTCATCGTCTACGACCCGGAGACCACCGACGGCCTCACCGAGGAGCAGCGGGCGAACCGCACCCGGTTCGCCACACTGTCGGAGAAACTCCTCGACGCCTTCGTCGCCGACCGCTGAACCGCTGTCCGACCGCTGAAAAGCTATCCGACGGTCCAGGTTTCACGACCGGTGAGCAGACTCTGCAGGGCGTCGTCGTCCACCGGCTTGCGTTCCCGGGCCGTCTCGGCCTGGGCACGCACGCCGTCGTCGTAGGTCGGGCGGGAGACGCTGCGGAATACGCCGGTGACCACGTGCGAGAGGTCCTGATCGGACAGCCGCGAGAGGGCGTAGGCGTATTCCGGGCTGTCGGTGTAGGCGTCGTGGACGACGATATCGGCCTCGGCGACACTGTCGGCGCGGGCGACGCGCAGCCCGAACCCCTCGCGCACCACCGCCATCTCACCGTCGGCGCCGAAGCGGATCGGTTCGCCGTGACGCAGCGGAACGAGGTGGGCGGCGGCGTTCTCCTTGCGCAGGTTGTCGAAGGAGCCGTCGTTGAAGATCGGGCAGTCCTGGAGGATCTCCACGAAGGAGGTGCCCCGGTGTTCGGCCGCCGCGCGCAGCACCTCGGTGAGTCCGGCGCGGTCGGAGTCCAGGGCGCGGGCGGCGAAGGTGGCCTCGGCGCCCAGCGCCACCGACAGCGTGTTGAAGGGGTGGTCGACCGAGCCCATCGGGGTGGACTTGGTGATCTTGCCGGTTTCCGAGGTCGGCGAGTACTGCCCCTTGGTGAGCCCGTAGATCCGGTTGTTGAACAGCAGGATCGTGATGTTCACATTGCGCCGCAGCGCGTGGATGAGGTGGTTGCCGCCGATGGAGAGCGCGTCGCCGTCACCGGTCACCACCCAGACGGACAGATCGGGCCGCGTCACCGCCAGTCCGGTGGCGATGGCCGGGGCGCGGCCGTGGATCGAGTGCAGCCCATAGGCTTCCAGGTAGTACGGGAAGCGGCTGGAGCAGCCGATCCCCGAGACGAACATGAGGTTCTCGCGCCGCAGCCCGAGTTCGGCCAGGAAACCGCGCACGGTCGCCAGGATCACGTAGTCGCCGCAGCCGGGGCACCAGCGCACCTCCTGATCGGACGTGAACTCCTTGACCTTCTGCGGTCGGTCGGCGGCGGGCACGCCGGACAGGCCGGTGAGCCCCAGATCGGTTCCGACGAACGGGTTCTCGACAATGGTCATCACTTACCCCCTGGGGTGCGGTAGGTGGCCCGCGCCCGTGCGGCGAAAGCCTTGTCCTGTTCCATCTCCGCGATGGATCCGTCCAGTGCCGCGTCGATCACGCCGACCAGTTCCTGCGCCGAGAACGCCGTTCCGGCGATCTTGGTCCAGGGCTGCACGTCCACCAGGTATTTCGCCCGCAGCAGCAGGGCGAGCTGACCGCCGTTCATCTCCGGCGCGACCACCGTGCGATAGCGGCCCAGCACCTCACCGAGGTTGGCGGGAAAGGGATTCAGATACCGCAGGTGCGCCTGCGCCACCGGTACGCCGCGGCGGCGGGCCCGGCGGCACGCCTCGCCGATCGGCCCGTAGGAACTGCCCCATCCGATGAGCAGCAGTTCGGCGCGCCCGTCCGGGTCGTCGACCTCGAGGTCGGGCACGGTGATGCCGTCGATCTTGGCCTGCCGCAACCGGACCATGAGCTCGTGATTGGCCGGGTCGTAGGAGATATTGCCGCTGCCGTCGGCCTTTTCGAGACCGCCGATGCGGTGCGCCCGGCCGCTGGTGCCCGGGACGGCGAACGGACGGGCCAGGGTTTCGGGGTCGCGTGCGTAGGGCTGGAAGCCGCCCTCGTCGTCGGCATCGGGTTCGAATCCGGGATCGATGCGCGGCAGATCCGACACCCGCGGAATCGCCCACGGCTCCGACCCGTTGGCAATGGCCCCGTCGGACAGCAGCAGCACCGGGGTGCGGTAGGTCAGCGCGATGCGCGCCGCCTGCACGGCGGTGTCGAAGCAGTCGGCGGGTGAGCGCGGTGCGAGCACCGCCACCGGCGATTCGCCGTTGCGCCCGTAGAGCGCCTGGAGCAGATCGGCCTGCTCGGTCTTGGTCGGCAGGCCCGTGGACGGTCCGCCGCGCTGCACGTCCACGATGAGCAGCGGCACCTCGGTCATGACGGCCAGTCCGACGGTCTCGCTCTTGAGCGCCAGACCGGGGCCGGAGGTGCTGGTCACCCCCAGCGCGCCGCCGATCGAAGCACCCAGCGCCGCACCGATTCCGGCGATCTCGTCCTCGGCCTGGAAGGTGGTGACGCCGAAGCTCTTGTGCTTGCTCAGCTCGTGCAGGATGTCGGAGGCCGGGGTGATCGGGTAGGTGCCCAAGAAGACCGGTAAACCGGCCAGTTGCCCCGCCGCCACGATGCCGTAGGCCAGGGCGGTATTGCCGGTGATCTGCCGGTAGGTGCCGGGCGGCAGCGTCGCCGGGGCAACCTCGTAGGTGCTCGCGAATGCCTCGGTGGTTTCGCCGTAATTCCAGCCCGCCCGAATTGCGAGTATATTTGCTTCCGCCACCTCGGGTTTGGCGGCGAATTTCTCTCGGATGAACTGTTCGGTGCCGCTGATCGGCCGCCCGTACATCCAGGACAGCAAACCGAGCGCGAACATATTCTTGGCGCGCTGCCCGTCTTTCTTGCCGATACCGGTCGGTTCGGTTGCGCCGAGCGTCAGCGAGGTCATCGGTACCCGGTGCACCACGAAATCCGACAGCGTGTCATCGGCGAGCGGATCGCCGCTGTAGCCGACCTTGGCCAGATTCCGCTTGGTGAACTCGTCGGTATTGACAATGACGGTGGCACCGCGCGCCAACTCCTCCAGATTCGCCTTGAGCGCCGCGGGATTCATCGCCACCAGCACATCGGGCTGGTCACCGGCGGTGAGGATGTCGTAGTCGGCGATCTGGATCTGGAACGACGAAACGCCCGGCAGCGTGCCCTGCGGCGCTCGGATCTCGGCGGGAAAGTTGGGCTGGGTCGCGAGATCGTTGCCGAAGGCGGCGGCCTCGTGGGTGAACCGGTCACCGGTGAGCTGCATGCCGTCACCGGAGTCACCCGCGAAGCGAATAACCACCCTTTCCAATTTCTCTGTGACGCCGCCGTTTCCGGACGCGGGCACCGGAGATCCGGCGGGTGCCAGGGGTTCATCGTCGTGCTGCGAAACCATGCGCCTGCATCACTTCCTCGTCGCTGTGAGGTATCAACGCCAAACTACTCCGCTGTATTCGCGACACACCCGCGAAATCGAGCGGTTGTTCTGGTGAATCTCAGCCGGATCAGGCGAACAGCGCCAGTTGCCGGTCGGGCGTCCGCCCCGCGGCGGGCCGCGGTGTGGAGTCGGCGACGGCCCGTAGCTCGGGCTCGGCCGGACGTGCACGGTTCAAACGGTGTTTCTCCAACAGCGGCTCGACACGGCCGCGCAGCCAAGCAGAATACTCGGGTGTCACCGAACTCCCGCGACCGTACAGCTGTCGGTAGCGTCGGATGAGCGCGGGATGCTCGGCGGCCAGCCATTCCAGGAACCAGTCGCGGGTGGAGCCGCGCAGATGCATGGGGAAGGCGGTGACCCCGGCCGCGCCCGCGTCGGCGATGGCCTCGAACAGCGCGTCCAGATGCGCCTTGCCGTCGGTGAGATACGGAATCACCGGTGCCACCATGACATTCACGGCGAATCCGGAGTCGGCGAGCGCGCGGATGAGGTCCAGGCGGGCCCGCGGCGACGGCGTGCCGGGTTCCAGGCCGCGGTGCAGATCCTCGTCGAGGATGGCGAGCGACACCGCCAGATCGATGGGAACCTGCTGCGCCGCCTGGGTGAGCAGCGGCAGGTCCCGTCGCATGAGCGTGCCCTTGGTGAGAATCGAGAAGGGCGTGCCCGATTCGGTGAGCGCGGAGATGATGCCCGGCATCAGCCGGTAGCGGCCCTCGGCCCGCTGGTAGGGGTCCGTATTCGAGCCCAGCGCAACGGTTTCCCGCCGCCAGGAGCGCTTGCGCACCTCTCGGCGCAGGACGGGCACCACATTCGTCTTGACGACGATCTGGCTGTCGAAATCCCGCCCCGCGTCCAGGTCCAGGTACTCGTGCGAGCCACGCGCGAAGCAGTAGCGACACGCGTGCGAACACCCGCGCATGGGATTGACGGTCCAGTTGAACGGCATGCTGCCGCCCTCCGGGAGCTTGTTCAGCGCGCTCTTGCAGAGCACCTCGTGGAAAGTGATGCCCTCGAACTCGGGAGTCTGTACGCTGCGCACGAGACCAGCCCGCTCGAGTCCCGGCAGCGCGCCGTCATCGGCGTCCAGGGTCTGGTTCTGCCACCGCACGTTCCCAGTCGAACATGCGTTCTAGGTACTGTCAAGCGATCTGCCGCGTGTCGACCTTGCCGAGCTCGTTGTCGGCGAAGGCGATCAGGTCGCGCACCGTCTCCTCGGTCGGACGCGGCTGATAACCGAGTTCGGTCTTGGCCTTGGCGCCGTCCACGACGGGCGCGGAGATGAGCGCGCCCATGGCGGCCTTGGACAGGATGTCACTGCCGAAGAGCTTGCCCATCGGTTCCAGCACCGGCATGACGGCCGAGACGGCCTGCGCCGGAATCAGGAAGCGCGGCCCCTTCCTGCCATTGATGGCCGCGGCCAGCCGGGTGACATCCCACATGGTCTGCATATGTCCGGTGATCAGGTAGTTCTCCCCGGTCCGGCCGCGCTCCCCGGCCAGCACCAGGCCGAGGGCCACATCGCGCACGTCGACCAGATCGAAGCTGCCGCCGATCATGACCGGGACGCGGCCCTTGGACGCGTCGAGCAGGGTGCCGTTGATGCGCGAGCGGGTGTAGTCGACCGGGCCGTAGACACCGGTGGGGTTGCACAGCACGGCGTCGAGCCCCTTGTCGACGACCTTGCGCAGTTCGACCTCGCCCTGCCATTTGGACCGGTCGTAGACCGGCAGATCCGGGCTGATGGACCGCGCGGTGCGCTCGTCGATGCGGCCGCCGCACTGGTACTGGTTGAACGCGTGAATGGAGCTGGCGTGCACGAACCGGCGCGCGCCGACGGCGAGCGCCGCCTCGGCGACCACGCGCACTCCCTCGGTGTTGATGCGCCAGGCGAGGTCGTTCTTCTGGGCCAGGGTGATGACCGCGACCAGGTGGTACACCACCTCGGCCCCCTCGAGCGCGGTACGCATGGAGGCGGGGTCGAGCACGTCTCCGGCCACCCAGGTGACACCCGGTTCCGCGACGCCGGTGGGCCGGACCCGATCGATGGCGGTCACCTCGTGTCCGCGATCGGTAAGCAGGCGAAGCAAATTGGTGCCAAGGAACCCGGCGGCGCCGGTGACTGCGACCTTCATGAACAATGAATATAGAACCTGTTCTAAATTGCAACAAGTTCTAGTCATCCTGCCTGTGGATAGGCCACGCGCGCTCGTCGGCCCGGTCCGATATATTCGGAACCGCTATCTGTCCACGACGATCGGGGGGCGAGTCATGACCGAACTCTCGGTGGATCCGGAAGCGGTCCGCGCCTTCGCCACGACCCAGCACGGTGTCGCGGCCGATATCGCTGCTGCGGGCAACCTGGACACTGTAGCCAATGTCGCCGCCATGACGCCCGTCTTCGGGCTCATCGGCGCGGACTATCTGGCCATGTTCGCGGTGGCGGAGCTGCTGCACGGCAAGGACGTCAACGCGCTCTCGGCGCGCTACGCGCACCTGGGGCAGGTGGCCGCCGGAACCGCGACCGCCATCCAGACCACCGACGGCGAGTTCGCGGGCGGTCTGGACCGGATGGACACGGCGATCGGAGGACAGGGATGAGCCCCGTCGATCCCTCGGGCGTGATCGGCCCCGCCTCGACCGCCGGGGAGGCGGTGGCGACAATGCCCGCCACCGGAACCGGCCCGCGCGGGCCGCTTCCCGATGTACCGCTGTTCCAGCTGCCCGCCGATATCGCGCCGTTCGAGCCGCCCGCGTATCTGACGACGCGCAAGGAACTCGAGCAGGGCGCGACACCGGTTCCGGGCGGGCTACCTGCCGGAATGTCGGGCACCGCCGCCACCGAGCCGACGGCGGTACTCGGCGGACACCCCGGTCCCGACACCGCCTCCGGGATGCTCGGGGGGACTTCCGGACTCGACGCCGCCCACGGTGTGCTCGACGGCCGATCCGCCCTGGATTCCACGCAGGGCGTGCTGGACGGCGGACGAACCGCCCAGGGGGTGCTCGACGGCGGACGAACCGCCCTCGATTCCGC
>NZ_JASCXP010000262.1:0-10345 GCF_030010695.1 Nocardia sp. CC201C | reverse complement strand
GCGCATCGGCGTGGGGTGGATGTGCTGGCGAATCTCGAAATCCATGACCTGGATGTGACTTTGGCGCGGAAGGGAGTGCGCTGACATGACAGACACGTATTGGCCGTTGGTGGTGGTGGCGGACACGGCGGGTGGGGAAGACCCGTCGCGGATCACCCGCCGCCTCACCGACGCCCTATCCCGCTCGGGCATACGAGCCGACCGCTACACAATCTGGTCCGGCACCGTCCACGCGGGCGTGCTGCGGCTGCCCGCGCAGGAGATGCGCACGGTCCTGGAACACCTGCTCGACCCGGGCACGCGGGGCGGTGAGCGGTGATGAGCGACTGCAAACCGTTGATCACCCCGTACGACTGCGGCGACGCGATAGCGCCCGCGCCGATCGAGCCGGTCGAACCCCATGCGGTGCCCGCGCCGGTGCCGGAGGTGCCGACCGGGACAGCGGGTTCGGCGGCGGTCCCGCCGGAACCGACGCACACGCCGGTGTTCGAGAACGCGACGCTGCCCAACGGGTGGCAGGCCCCGGACTGGAGCGTGCATCTGCCCTCAGTGCCCGAGGCGTTCGAGTTCGCGGGCACCTCCCTGGCCGGGGCCGGATTCCTCACCGCCCTCGGAGTCGGCATGAACGTCCTGGCCGCGCGGCGACGGTGGGAGGCACGGCAGATACGCAACTACGCCGCCGGATCGTTGGTGCTGCCGGTCGGCGCGATCTGGACCTCCGACTCCTGGACCGCACCCTTGAGCCTGTGGTGGGACGGCGCGGGCGTGTTACTGAACCACGGTCTCGCGTCCGGGGCGTTGGCGGCGATGGCCGCGGGCGGGGTCCCGGTCGCGTTCTGGGCCGCCGCCGCCTGGCGGGCACGGTTTTTGGGTCGGCTCGGCACCGAAGGGGTGGGGTCACCCTCGAAGACCCGCCGTCTGCAACGCCGCCAGCAACTCGGTAAAGCCCGGGCCGCGCGGAAGGCGGCGAAGTACGGTGCCCCGATCACCTCCGGGTGGCTGCACTCCAAGGCGGTGTTGGGCACGTTGTCGGAGTTCACCGACGCGACCCAGCCGACCACGGTCACCGAACTCGCCGGGCGGCGCGGGTCGAAGCTGGCGATTCCGATCGAGGGTCTGGGGCACATGGTGTTGCTGGGCATGTCTCAGCGGGCCGGGAAGACCACCCTGCTGACCCGGTTCGGTACCGGCCTGTATTGCGCGTACTGGCATCGCTACGTGCGGACCGGCGAGAAACGCCCGTTGTTGATCTTCGTGGATTGCAAGGGCGGCAAACCCGGTCTCGCGACCGGGCGGGAGCTGGTGAAGATCGCGGCCCGACTCAAGGTCGACCCGCGCCGTGTCGCGTTGTGGCCGGTGACGAATCGGTTGGATTTGTGGGCGATGGACGCCGAGGACATGTGCGCCACTCTCGAATCGATGATCAACCCGGTCGCGTCGACCGATGCGGGCGCGGAGCATTTCAAGCAGAACCGTATCCGCGTGACCAAGCTCGCGGTGCTGGCTCCGGGTGGGCCGCCGCGCTCGAAACAGGCGTTCCTGGACCGCCTGTCGGTGTCATGGTTGAAAACCGCGTATAAGGCGGATCAGTCGGTGCTGGACGAGATCGACGCGTTGGAGAAGAACAAACCCCCCGCCGTCGGCGACGTCAGCGGAAAGTTCCGCAACATCTTCGCCGCGATCGGGGAGGGCTTCGACGGCGGCCGCCCCTTGAACTCGTTCGACATGATTTATGCGACGGTGCCGGGCACGGTGCGCGGGGAGTATGCCCGCGCCCAGGTCGCCGCCCTGGTCACCCTCATCGAGCAGTTTGCGTGTGGGGAGCATGACCGCCAGATTGTGTTGATCATCGATGAGATGTCGGCGGTGGCGGACAAAACCGGCGGCATCAACCAAACCAACATCGCCGAACGGTTGTTGGGGATGGGAGTGGTGGCGATCTTCGCCGCCCAGAACCAATTCGGCCTCGGCCAAACCCCCGATGACCGCCGCCGCCTCCTCGAATCCTGCCCCTCCGGCGCACTGCTCATGAAACTCGAAGGGGCGGGCAAAGTCTCGGAGGTGTTCGGGTCCCGCCCGGTCACCGAGAACACCCGCCACACCCGACACGGGAAACTCGGGGACGAAGGCTCGCTGGGGCAACGGGAAACGTTCTTCATCGACCCCAACCAACTCGCCGAATTCGAACGCGGCGACGTGGTGTGGGTGCACGCCCGCCAAGCCCACTGGGGCCACGTCGTCCCCATCGACCTGGACGAACTGGCCCCGCTTCCGGCCGATCCGTGCCCGCAGAAATGGGCGACCAGCACACGGCCACGGGTGCCGTTGCTGCGGGTGCGGGACCTGGATTCCGGGCGGACTCGTCAGGCAGATCTGGGGTTCGAGGGCGGTGACACCGCATGACCGACCACACCCCCGAGGTAACACTGTCCGCCGAGGCGGCGCGGGAGTTGACCGCGCAGATCCGCGCCTGTGTCGAGCAGGTGTGGGCGTTGATCGAGCAGGCGTTCACCGCGCGGGCGTGGGTGGCGTTGGGTTATCCGAGCTGGGATGCGTACTGCGTCAGCGAGTTCGACCGCTCCCGACTCCGCATCCCCCGCGAGGAACGCGCCGAGGTCGTGGCGTCGATGCGGGAGATCGGAATGAGCACCCGCGCCATCGCCGCCGCCACCGGGGTAGATCGCGGCACCGTGCGCGCCGATCTGGCTCAGGTGGGTGAAAACCACCCACCTGACACGGTCATCGGCACCGACGGCAAAACCTACCCACCGAAACACCCTGCCCCACAACAAAACCCGACAACTGGATCAGAGCAGGCCGGTGCGGCGGCGCGGCGTCGTCGCCCGATCACCGAGGCGTTCGACACCACCCGCTACGAGCTGACCAAGAAGGCCGAGTCCCTGGCACGGCTGGCCGCCGACGACCGGTTCGACCGCCACGCTACTCAGCTCGCGCACCGATACCGCGGTGACCTGATCCGCGCCCGGGACGCGATCCAAACCGTCCTCGACCGTTTCCCCGACCCCACCACGAAGGAGTAGAAATCATGCATCTTGTCAATCCTGATCAGCCGGAGCGGGTGGTCAGTCAGATCATCGAGATCGATGCCGCGATGGCGCGGCGGATGCTCGAACACAACCGCAACAATCGTCCGATCCGTCAGGCGCGGGTGCAGCAGTACTTCGAGGACATGACCTCGAGCCGGTGGCGGTTCAACGGCGAAGCGATCAAGTTCGGCCCCGACGGCGAACTCCTCGACGGCCAGCACCGCCTGGCCGCCATCGCCCGCACCAGCGGCCAGGTGTTCCCGATGCTGGTCGTGCGCGGCCTCGCGGCCGATACGCAGGTCACGATGGACCAGGGCGCGCGCCGCACCCCCGCCGACCAACTCACCATTTCCGGGATCACCGGCCACAACACCACCCTCGTCGCCGCGGCACTGCGGGTCTACATTCCGTGGTTGGAAGGCAACCTGTTCGGCGACTACACCCGCAACAAGATCTCGACCACGCGGATCGTGGAATACGCCACCGTTTACCCCGAAACCGTCGCCCGCGCCGAACGATTCACCTCCGTTGCCTCCCGATTGAAGGCCCGCCCCGCGGTCGCGTGCGCGGTCCTGATCCGGTTGTCGGAGGTCGACGAGACCGCCGCCGCGGAATTCGTGCGCCTGTGGGACTCGGGCGCGGGCCTGCCCGCCGGGTCGCCGATTCTGGCGTTGCGGCAGCGCCTGGACATCCTGCATCGCACGGGAGTGCGTACCAGTGATCGGGATCAGATCGGGTTGATCGTGACCGCCTGGAATCTGTGGCGACGCGGGCGCAGCGTGGCGAAGCTGTTGCGGCCCAAGGGCGGGTTCAGCGCCGACAACTTCCCGGAGCCTCGATGAACGGCCAGACCGGCGGACAGTACCGCGACGACATGACCGCCCCGTGGCCACCTCCGGGCAGCCCGGACAGCGGGAGTGGACACAGGGAAACCCGGAGCGGTCACGCCGTGGTCAGCCCGGACATGGCTCCCGGTGTGACGCACGGTCGGGTGGTGGCGTGGGCGGGGTTCGTGTTCGGGTCGGTGACCTCGATCGCGGCCAACGTCCTGCATGCCTGGCTCCCCGCCCCGGACATGCCGCCGGGGTGGACACCGGGTATCGCGCCGCAGATCGGGGCCGCGATCTGGCCCATCGGCCTGCTGCTCAGCGTCGAAGTGCTGTCACGGGCGCGGTGGCGGCGGGGTGGGTTGTGGGCGCTGGCCCGCTACGGCGGCGCGGGCACGGTTGCTCTCGGGTCGGCGGTCATTTCCTACGGCCATGTGCGAGATGTGTTGCTGGCGTGGGGATACGGGCCGTTGGGGGCGTCGGTCGGGCCGCTCACTCTCGATGGACTGATGGTCATCTCCGGCTTCGCGCTGTTGTCGATGACCGCCACCGATACCACCCCAACCACGTTCAACGAGACCCAGACCGCGCCGAATGCCGCAGTCGCACCAGCGATCACCGGTCCGACGCGGTCCGACCCGATCGTGTCCACCCCGGACAGCATGGCCGCTGCCGTGACCGTCGACGTCGCCCCCGTGGTGTCCCCGGTGTCCGGACAGGCGGACACCGGGGCGGAAGGCGAGGACAGCGGGGCGGACACCCGTCGTTCCCGCGCTCACGAGCTACACGCCCGGGGGTGGTCACACGGCCGGATCGCGGCCGACCTCCAGGTCAGCAAACGCACCGTGCGCCGCTACTTGGCCACCCCACCGGACAGCGGCCACGACACCGACGCCACGGTGTCCACCCCCAACCCCACCGGCCCCGTGCTGCCGGTACCGGAGATCACCACCAACCACCACCGACCCCTCGAAGGAGCCCTGCTATGAACCACGACCACAACCCGAATCCCGTTCCCGGTATCGATTGGGACGGCGAACTGCAAGCGCTGATGGAGGCCAGCGGTATCGAACCCCGCTACGCCGACCGCCCCACCTGGCCCACCCGAATCCGCCGCCGCCTGCGCACCGCACGGCCGGTGCTGTTCGGCATTGGTGCCACCGGGGCCGGGATGTGGTGGGTCGCGCACTCCGGTGCCCCGAGCGCGGCGACGGTGCCGTTGCTGGTGTGGCTGACGGGCTGGATCGGCTACTGGGCCTGGATCGGATTCGGCCGCCCCGACACCGCCACCACCGCCCACACTCTTCACACCATCGCCGTCCACGGTTTCCGTGCCGGTTCGCGGTTCGCCTTCCGGCATTCCCGGCCGTTGCGTGCCCGCTGGCGCGCCTGGCAGGCCGCCCGCGCCCGAGCCCGTGCCGCCACCGCACAGCCTGCCCCCGCCACCGCCATCTGACCCTGACAGGAGTGAATCATTATGCCCGGCAATGAGGTTGACGAGACGAGTCGCAGTTATCAGCAGTTGATGCAGATGATCGTGCATCTGGCCTACCAGTACGCGCGCACCCGGCAGCGGTTGCCGAAGATGACTCGTGAGCAGTACCGGCAGTTCCAGCACGATCTGGACGAGCGGATGCGGTTCGAGCAGCACGACCGCGCGAACGCCAAAGCCTGGTACGAGGCGCGTATCGCCGACTACCACCGGGAAGCCTCCGTACTGGCCCACGCCGTCGTGGCGGGGGATTTCAGCATCGACGAGGAATCGCGCCGCAAGGCGTTCCTGGACGGGATGCGCGCCGATATCGAGCACTCCGTCCACACGGTGGGCGCGTTGAGTCCCGAGGAACGCGGGCAGATCGTGCGAGCCCTCGACCGGATCGAGGCTGACCCGCGTGTCCGTTTCGAGCACGGGGTGTTCACGCCGATGACCCGCAAGGAGCAAGCGGTCGCACGACAGGCCGCCGCCACCTCCGAAACCGCTGTCCTCACCCACCGTGAGGAACTCGACGCCCGCGCCGCCGAACACGATCCGACGACCGGTACCGACCGCACCGTCAGACGACTCCGTGCCGATAACGCGCGCCTGACCAATCAGGTCCAGCAGCTCACCGCCGAGAACACCGCCTTGCACGCCAAGGTCGCGACGCTCGAAGCCCAAGCCGCCGCCACGGCCACGGCGCAGACATCGACCAACGGCCACAGCCAGCACCCGGCGGCCGAGCAGCAGCAGACCGATCAGCGGTCGCGGACCGCGCAGCACACCGAGTCCGCCCAGCAGGCGGCCGAGGCCGATATCAACCCCGACCACGGTCAGGCCCAGATGGAGGCCGAGGCGTGACGAATGCCGTTGTAGCCCCTGAGTTTTCAACCACCACAACCAGAAAGGAGATACCGCTACGACACCTGACACCCGGTGATCGATCCGCAGCACATCCGAGTTCGCGGACCGTTTCACCGTCGAAACCTCGGTTTCGAAAACCTTGTTAGTACAGCATGTTTAGGAGACATGACATGTCCGGAGAGACCACTCTCACCATAGTCGGCAACCTGACCTCCGACCCGGAGTTGCGCGAAACCGCAGGCGGGCACGCGGTGGTGAACTTCACCGTCGCGGCGACCCCGCGCGTGTTCGACCGCAGCACCAATCAGTGGACCGACGGGGCCGCGTTGTTCATGCGCTGTCAGATGTGGCGCGATGCCGCGGAGAACATCGCCGAATCCCTCACCAAGAGCGCACGAGTGATCGTGTGCGGCAAGCTCCAGCAACGCAGCTACGACGACCGCGAGGGCAACAAACGCACCGTCGTGGAACTGGTCGCCGACGAAGTGGGCGTGTCACTCAAATACGCCGTCGCCAAACCGATCAAACGATCGACCCGCACCCGCACCAGCGGCGCCGGGAACAGCGGCGGCGGTCAGCGCACCACCGGTAGCGGAGTGAAGAACGGCGGACATCGGGGCAGCGATGACCCGTGGACCGACCACACCCCGGACGAGGTGGCGTGATCATGTCGAACCCATTTCCGCACAACAACGACGAGCACCCTGAGAACACGCATCTGCCCGAGGGCGGGATGTCGGCGAGGTTCTACACCTCCTACGACGAAACCCTCGATCAGGTGATGTTCGGGATCGTGTTCGCCTGCGGCTGCGAGTTGATGACCGCGATGAGCCTGGACCAGGCCCTGGCGGTCCACGACCTGTTCGACGGTGCCCTCGACGACGCCTACCACCACCACACCCAGAAAGGAATCTGATCATGGCGTACCTGAGCACCGCCGCCCACGCCGACAACGACGACGGTCGAGGCGGATGCGGCTACCTCGAAACCCACTGGCACGACATGCCCGAAGCCACCGTGACACGCCTCCCCGAGGGAGACATCCGGGGTGACATTGAGATCTGCTGGAGCGTCGGTTTCTACGACGGCGTGCGCGCGGACCTCACGGTCAGCGAGGCCCGCACCTTGCGGGACAACCTGACCCGGGCGATCAACCAGTACTTCGGTATCGACAACGACGTCGAGAACCCCGACACCCTCATCGACGCGGGCGCGGGGTTCGAGCCGGAGGAGTTCGTGTTCTGCCAGACCTGCTACGGCCGGATCTGGCCAGTGGGCACCAGCCCGGACTGGTGGATGCACGAATACGAGGACCAGCACACCCATACCGCCGTACCCGCCGAACCCGAACCCGAGACCGGGGCGGAGGTGGCCTGATGACCTATGTCTATCTGCGCACCGAACCCCGGGTGTGGACGGTCGGGTTCTACACCCCCGACGGGCACTGGGAACCCGAGTCCGATCACGGCAGCGAAGACGCTGCGGCTGAACGGGTCCGGGTCCTCAACGGCGGCGGCAGCGCCATCGATGTGGCCGAGCTGATCAAGGAACGCGACGACCTCAAGCACCAGTGCACCGAACTGCTCGATCAGGTGCAGTGCCTGCAATGGGACCTCGGAGCGCTCCAAGCCCAGCACGACCACTGCCCACAGCCCGCCACCCGCGGGAGGCGGTGATGACCGTGCTCGCCGATGTGCATGTCATCGACCGATCACAGCTCTACACCGTGATCGGAACCGCACTCGCGGACCTAGCCGAGGTCGGGGTGATCGTGGGTGACATCGATGTCGCCGACGAACAGATCGTGACCGCGATCTGCACCCGCTGGCCCACGGTGTTCACCGACACCCAGGAGGTGCCGGCATGAACAGCGGATACCAGTACTGCGGGTGCGGAGGCTGCTTCGACATCACCGTCGGAACCCTCGGCACACGGTCGCTGTGCGGACTCTGCGACGAGGCAGGGTGCGTCATCGGCGACACCGACTGCCAGCGCGAGGATGCTGACACACCGCAGTGTCAGCACACGTTCCGGATCGCGATGAACGGATTCAGCGAAGAATGCGTGCACTGCGGTCTACGCGTCGAGATCGACGAACCGGACTTCACCGATTCGGGCACCGATCATGGCTCGCCGTAGAAAACCCCTCAGCCCGCGCAGGCAGCTGACGCTCGGGCGGGAGATCCAACAGCAGTACGACCAGGGCCGCAGCTGGACCGCGATCGCCGTCGACTTCGACCTGTCGAAGACCACGGTGCAACGCCTGGCCAAGCTCTACCGCACCGACTGCGACCGGAAAGCCCACCAACACCAGCTGACCCTGTTCGACTGAACCACTCCAGACAACTGAACACCGAACAGACGGAGACCGTGCCATTCCAGGTGGCACGGTCTCCGTGTAGTTTCTACCACGTTCTGCTGATACTGGTCAGTGCGTATCCCGATGCGGACAGATGCAAAGAAAAGACGAGGCTGTTTGTATTTGATCGGCCAGTCTATTCGATTCCTCGCTGTCCCGACTGGGTGCTATTTTTGAAGTGAGTGCAGTGCTATCGTCAATATTGGTAGATGCAGAACATGCAGCTCGTGAACATGGAGGGGTGATAATTCGGTGAGTGCAGTAGAATCTGTTGGATTGTGGGTGGGCCTATTGAGTGGTGTTGTCGGTGTTGTCTTGGCTACTGTTTCAATTACCTTTACCTATCTTGTTGAAAAGCGTGCATCGCAGATAAGCATTCAGATGATTCAGTCGTTGCAAAAAATTGAAACGGTAGTGGAGCGTACTACTGCGGATACCTCCGAACTAATCTCCGTTGCATGGAATAGATTGCTGCCGCCCGCGGCTGGTGTCGATGACGAGAATATTCGCAAACAACCAGACATATCTCCTGGTCAGATCTCATCTGGGGCCATTGCTGAGCTTCGCGAAGAGTTGTTGAGGGTAAATGGTACCGACTCGGAGCGTATCGATGCGCTTAATGCTGCTATTGAAACACTACGCCAATCTATTGATGCTCACCTTGTTATGAGTAGTGCAGCCAACTTCGATCCGATAGCGCAGACTCGTCGTCGATTGCTCTCCTTAAGTCCTTACTCGCTGGCCTTGGTTAATGAAATTAGCGGAAATGTGCACTTGACGTACAAGCAGTACAGACTGTTGATGCGTGATCGAGAATGTCGATTAGCGCTGGAAGAGCTTCGTCGTGAATCTATCCTATTTCCGTTAGAGGGAATCGGTTCAGATGGTGAGCCAGTACCCGTCTATTGGCTCGACCCCGCTATTTCGAAAATAGTTCCTGCATTGCTTCAAAGTGTCCCTTCGCCACCTGAAGATATAAGTGAAAAGGTATCTAGATTGCTCGACAGTATTTCGTATCCCGGCGACGAATCTGGCCCGGGTTCTGGAAATTGATAATCTACCATCGGGGAGGAATGATTCGGTTGGAATGCCTGCTTCTGGGATAATGTCTTTACTGGTTCTGTATGACAAGAGCTGGATAGGCCACATTTGGCAATCCAGCTCTCGACAAATCAAAGCGGCGCTCTACCTTTGAACTACTCGCCCTTGGAATGGACGAGACAGGATTCGAACCCGCAATTTCCGCGATATTTAGCCCCTTCACTGTCATCTTACGGCACCCTGGGAAGTTCGCTGACTTGACCGGATTGGTTGCATGTAGCAATCAACTGGTCATGGTCATTTGTACGGGGCGCGGGCGAGAGGCGGGCGGGCGTCGCCTGCCCGCTCACCAGCCCGTCATGGGTGCCGCAGAGGCTCCCGATTCCAGAGGACGCGCCGACCGAATTCCTCTACCCAACCGTCAGCTGATTGCCCAGCGCGGCGGGGGAATTCGGTCGACCGGAGGCGCGGACCCTGGAATCGCTGGAGGGGCGGCACCCACACAATCCCGCGCCCCAGCCGTGCTCGCCAGCCGCCGCGGGCATTCGTACAGCCATCGGCTTCCAGACCCCGCTACCGACTCGGAGACAACCCGAATCAACGCCTACATGCTGCCGGAACGAACCCGGATCGACACCGGAGCACTCGCGACAGCCATCGGAGTAGGCCCGGACAAGCCGAGAAACCAGCGGATGGCCCCCGGAGTTATTGAGAATTCAATCCGGGGATG
>NZ_JASCXP010000261.1:0-10352 GCF_030010695.1 Nocardia sp. CC201C | reverse complement strand
TGCCCGATATCGCGCTGCTCGACATCCAGATGCCGGTGCTGGACGGTATCGAGGCGACGCGGCGCATCGCCGCGGACCCGGCGCTGGCCGGGGTGCACGTCATCATCCTCACCAACTACGGCCTGGACGAGTACGTGTTCAACGCACTGCGGGCGGGCGCGGCCGGATTCCTGGTGAAGGACATCCAGCCGGAGGATTTCCTGCACGCCATCCGGGTCGCGGCCCGCGGTGACGCCCTGCTCGCCCCGTCCATCACTCGCCGCCTGATCGACCGCTACGTCAGCCTGCCGCTCGCGGCGGGCAGCGGCCTGGACGAACTCACCAAACGTGAACGCGAGGCGGTGGCCCTGGTTGCCCGGGGGCTGTCCAATCACGAGATCGCCGATCACATGGTCATCAGCCCGCTCACCGCGAAAACCCATGTCAATCGGGCGATGACCAAACTGCGGGCGCGGGACCGCGCCCAATTGGTGGTGCTCGCCTACGAATCCGGCTTGGTGGCGCCGCACGACAGCTGATGCCGCTGCCCGGGCATACCGGGTGCGCGGGAGCTGGGACGTGAGAGCGCAGCGCGTCGGAAATTCGGTGGCGCATCGGAAATTCGGTGGCGGACATCGCCGGACGTGCGGCACCATGTTCGGCATGTTCCGGCAGCTGATCATCGTCTCGCCCGCGGCAGCGGGCGCGATGACGGCTGCCCTGGTGGTCGCATCCGCGTTCGACGGCGCCCGACGCTGACCTTCCCCGGGACGTCCCCGGGACCTCGGATGGGGAAGGTGGTTCGTCGCCGAGGTCCCGATCCACGACTCCCAGAAAAGATCTCATCATGGCCAAGCAGGCCTTCGTCCGCACCAAGCCGCACCTCAATATCGGCACCATGGGTCACGTCGACCACGGCAAGACGACGCTCACCGCCGCCATCACCAAGGTGCTCGCCGAGCGCGGCGGCGGCTCCTACGTGCCGTTCGAGCGCATCGACCGCGCCCCGGAGGAGGTCGACCGCGGTATCACCATCAATATCGCGCACGTCGAGTACGAGACCGACGCCCGGCACTACGCGCACGTGGACATGCCGGGGCACGCCGACTTCGTGAAGAACATGATCACCGGGGCGGCGCAGGTCGACGGCGCGATCCTGGTGCTGTCCGCGCAGGACGGCGTGATGCCGCAGACCGTCGAGCATGTGCTGCTGGCCCGGCAGGTCGGGGTCGAACACCTGGTCGTCGCGCTGAACAAGGCCGACGGCGCGGATCCCGAGCTGCTGGAGCTGGTCGACCTCGAGGTGCGCGAGCTGCTGAGCGCGCACGGCTACGACGGTGCGGCCACCCCGGTGGTGCCGGTCTCGGGGCTGCTCGCGCTGCGGGGTGACCCGCACTGGTCGGCGGCGGTGCTGCGGTTGCTGGACGCGGTGGACAACCACATCCCCACGCCCGTGCGCTACACCGACGCGCCGTTCCTGCTGCCGATCGAGAACGTGCTCACCATCACCGGCCGCGGCACCGTCGTCACCGGTGCGGTAGAGCGCGGGCGGGTCCGCATGGGCGACAGCGTCGCGGTGCTCGGCTACGGCCGCGCGCTGGAGACGGTGGTCACCGGTGTGGAAACCTTCGGTCGCACCATGGAATTCGCGGAGGCGGGTGACAATGTCGCGCTGCTGCTGCGCGGCGTCCAGCGCGATCAGGTGCGGCGCGGCCAGATCGTCGCCGCCACCGGCAGCGTCGAGGTGCGCACCCGCTTCACCGCGCGCCTGCACCTGCTGTCGGCGGCGGAGGGCGGGCGGCGGACGCCGATCACCACCGGCTACCGGCCGCAGTTCTACCTGCGCACCGGCGATGTGGTCGGCGACGTCACCCTCGCCACCGCGACGATGGCGATGCCCGGTGACACCGTCGAGGTCACGGTGGTGCTGGGCCAGCCGGTGCCGCTGGAGCCCGGCCTCGGCTTCGCCGTCCGGGAAGGCGGCCGGACCGTCGCCGCGGGCTCGGTGCTCACGGTCGACGGGTAGCACGGCACCGCCGCGCATGGCGTTCGGTCCGGCCGTCACGGCGGTCGGGCCGGACGTTCACGCGCGATCGGTCGCCACGATCCGACGGCGCTCGCCCGGCGCGAATGGGTTCCGTCGCCGCGCCCCGGCACGGGTTTGGCGCCGTCGTCTCCCTCCCGGCGCGGGCAGGTGCCGTCGTCGCCCCCTCGACGCGGGCAGGTCGCGTCGTCACCCCCGACGCGGGTGAGTCCCGATCGCACCCTCGGCTCGGGTGGATGCGGAATCCCACCCTCGTTCTGGGGGCACCGACGGTCGGGGCACAGCTTTTGGTGGATACGACGAGTTCACGAGGTGCCATAGCGTTTCGGCCGCAAAGGATTTGGGCGCGCTAGCGGTGGAGGAATCGACGTGGTTGCGCAAGTGGCGGTCGAGGGGACTCGCACGGATGAGCCGGAGGCCGTCGTGCGGTGGCATCCGTTGACGCGGGTGGTCTTTCGGTTCGGGTTCGTCTTCGTCGGCATCGGCATGGCGGGCACCTGGCTCGTGCACACCCTGGTGCGATCGGTGGGCACGCCGCAGGATGCGGTGCTGGAGCTGTCGACATGGCTGGCGCTGTCTCCGCTGACCGATTGGGTGGGTACGCGAATCTTCGGCGTGACAGTCGATTACACGCCGACCGGCAGCGGCGATACCGCGGCGCACTGGATTTCACAGTTCACGCTGCTGCTGGTCAGTCTGGCGGCCGCGGCGGTGTGGTCGCTGGTGGACCGGAACCGGCCGAACTACGTGCGGCTGTACGCGTGGTTCCGGCTGCTGCTGCGCCTGGCGCTGATGAGCGCGCTGCTGCTGTACGGCATGGTCAAACTGCTGCCCTCGCAGATGACGTTCTATCTGGAGCGGCTGGTGGAGCCGTTCGGGCAGATGAGTCCGATGGCGGTGCTGTGGGCGCAGACCTCGGCATCGGAGCCGTACGAAATGGCCTTGGGCGCGGCGGAAGTCGCGGCCGCGCTGCTACTGGCGCTGCCGGTCACGGCCGGGCTGGGATCGGTGCTGGCGCTCGTGGTGGCCATGCAGGTGCTGTTGCTCAATCTCACCTTCGACGTGCCGGTGAAGCTCTTCGCGGGGCAACTGTTGGTCTGGGCGCTGATCCTCGCCGCGCCCGAGCTGGTGCGCCTGATGCGAGCGCTGCTCGGCCACGCCGTCGGTGTCCGCGCGGCCGAACCGCTGGTCTCGACCCCGCGGGCACGGCGCATCCTGGTGGGCGCGCAGGCGGTGCTCGGCCTCTGGCTGCTGTTCACCGCGACCGTCGAAGCCCACGACGCCTGGCGTACCGCCGGAAACGGCCGCGACCGCTCACCCCTCTACGGCATCTGGGATGTCACCGAGTACACCGTGGCGGGCGAGACCGTGCCCGCGCTGACCGACTTCGACGGCGCGCCCGACACCGGCGCGGCACTCGACCCCGCCGCGCGCTTGCGCCGCGTCATCTTCGATATCCCGCAGGGCGTGACCGCACAGCGCATGGACGACTCGCTGCTGTCGTTCCCGGCCCGCATCGACACCGAACGGCAGACCATCACGCTGTCCAAGGACATCTCGCATACCTGGCCGCTCGGCATGTTCGGCTATCAGCGGCCGGAGCCGGACCGGCTGATCCTCACCGGTCAGCTCGGCGGCCGTCCGGTGCGGATGCAGCTGGAACTGCTCGACCTGGACCGATTCCCGGTGGTCTCGCGCGGCTTCCACTGGGTCTCCCCCGTGCCCTACTACCGATAGGTTTCGGGGTCTGCTCGTGCGCGACGGCGGTCATCTCGTAACCTCGGCTGGTCCGTGTACTCGAATCCGCAGGTTGTACCGATGGCCACGTCCACCCCGCCCGCCGACCGCCTCCAGCGCTGGGAGCGCGCCGCCGACGTCCCCCTGACGGTGCTGGCGGCGGTATTCCTGGGCGTCTACTCCTGGCAGGTGCTCGACACCGGGCCGTCACCGCGGCTGGACTTCTGGCTCACCGCCGTCGACGTCCTGGTGTGGGTGGTGTTCGCGGTGGACTTCGGGGTGCGGCTGCGGCTGTCCACGCACCGCTGGCAGTTCGTGAAGCAGAATCCGCTGGATCTGCTGTTCGTGCTGCTGCCGCCGTTCCGTCCGCTGCGGCTGCTGCGCGCGGCCATGATCCTGCTGGACACCCTGCACCGGCACACGCTGACCCGCGCGCGGCTGTCGGTATTCATCGGCGCCAGTTCGATTCTCATGCTGTATCTGTGCAGTCTGGCCATCTACGACGCCGAGTACGGGGTGGAGGATTCGAATATCCACAACTTCGGCGACGCGCTGTGGTGGTCGATGGTCTCGGTGACCACGGTCGGCTACGGCGACTTCTACCCGGTCACCACCGAGGGCCGACTGGTGGCGCTGGTGCTCATGACCTTCGGCATCGGCCTGATCAGTTTCGCCATCGGCACCACCACCAGCTGGGTCATCGACAAGCTGAAGACCGTGGAGGAGTCCGCCGACCGCACCGACCGCGAGATCGGCAAGCTGGTCGAGGAACTGCGGGCACTGCGCACCGAGGTCACCGCGCTGCGCGAATCACGCACCGTCGCCGGGGGCCAGCTCGCGAATGAGCAGCGCGGTGTGCAGTGAGGTGCGGGTCTCTCCGTTGTCGAGATCGACGTCGAGAATCCGCTCGATCCGCGCCAACCGGTCGTAGAGCGTGGGCCTGCTGATGGTCAACCGCCGGGCCAGTTCGGTCTTGTTGCCCGCCAGATCCAGGAACAGGCGCAAGGTGCGGACCAGCTCGGTGTCGTGCCGAATGTCGTGGCGCAGCAGGGCACTCAGCTCGGTTTCGGCGAAGCGCTGCACGCCGGGTTCCGCACGGATGAGCGACAGCAGCCCGCGCAACCGCACATCGCCGCTGCGATAGAACGCCCGCGGGCGCGAGGTCTCCAGCGACAGCGCCACCTCCGCGATATGCGCGGCCTGCGCCAGCTCCCGGGCGGTGTCGAGCAGGGATTCCGAATCCGCGCCCACGCCGATGACCACCCGGTCCACGCCCGCCACCCGGCGCACCTCGGCGGCCACGGCCATGCACACGGTGGTGAGGCTCGCGTCCGGATCGGCGGTGCGGCCCACGGCGAGGACGAGATGTACGCGATTGCCGTGCCCCGGGGTGGCCAGCGCGGTGGCGCGGCCCAGCGCCACCCCGTGCATGGCGGCGTCCAGGATGGCGGCCGTGCGGCGCTGGCGCGCCACCGGGTCGGCCTCGGTGACGGCGTCGACATCGATGGCCATCGGCACATAGCGGGCCCGGCGGGCCAGTCCGAGGGAGGCGGCCAGGGCGAGGGCGTCGCGTTCGTCGCTGATCCGCCCGGTCACCATGTCGTCGATGAGACCGGTCTGCGCCTGCCGGTGCAGGCCGAACCGATCCCGTTCGATCATGCGGTGCAGGGTGAGCGTCTGCGCCGCGCGTTCCAGCACCATGCGCGCGCGAACGGTCGGCACCCGATGCGAGCGCAGGATGAGCCGTCCCCAGCGCTGGGTGTGCGGGCCGACCGGCACCACGGTGGGGTCGGAGTCGGGCAGCAGCCGCGAGGTGGTCTCCCAGTGCTCGAGAATGGCCGAGGTGGCGGCATGGCGCGCGGTGAGCGCCAGCACGCGGTGGGTGAGATCTTCCAGCACCACCGAGGCGTCCAGCATGGTGGCGGCGGTCTGCACGATCTCGGCCAGCGATGCGCGGCGCACGCTCAGGGCGGTGAAGGTCTCGTGCACGGTGCGCGCGAACTCCAGCTCGGCGTACTGGTCGGCCACGATCACCCGGTGCACGGCCTCGGTGATCTCCACGAATCGCACCACCCGGTGCAGCGCGATCACCGGCATGCCCAGTTCGTCGGCGGTGGCGGCGATGAGCGGGGAGAGTTCCCGCACGGAGGTGCCCAGTTCCACCACCAGTCCCGAAACACCGGCCGCGGCCAAGGCTTTCAGATAGTCGACGGTGGCGGCGGCACCGTGGGTGAGCGCCTGGCCGGTGGTGAGGATGAGTTCGCGGCCCACCAGCAGTTCCGCCACCTCGGGCAGTTCGCTCACGTGTACCCAGCGCACCGGCCGGTCGAGCGATCCGCCGCCGACCACCTCGGGTTCCCCGGCGCGCACCACCGGCATCGCCAGGACATCAGCGACGGAGAGCAGCACCGACGAATCGTAATACGAAATCCGAAAGCACATACAGATCGTCGGGGCGCGAATGATGATGGACAGCGCAGAGTAGGACGCGGAGGGTCCGTCCCGTCATGCCGGTGACCGGGAGCGGACCCCCATGTCAGGATCGCGGCTCACCGAATCGAGGAACTATGCAGACCATCGCGCACTGGCTCGACGGCAAACCGTTCGCCGGATCCAGCGAGGCGACCGCGCCGGTGACCAATCCCGCCACGGGCGCGGTGACCGGACAGGTCGCGCTGGCCGACCAGGCCGATGTGCGGGCGGTGGTGGACGCGGCGGTCGCGGCCTTCCCCGCCTGGCGCGACGCCTCCCTCGCCAAACGCACCCAGGTGCTGTTCCGATTCCGCGAACTGCTCAACGAGCGCAAGGAGGAACTCGCCGCCATCATCACCGCCGAACACGGCAAGGTGCTCGCCGATGCGCTCGGCGAGGTGGCACGCGGCCTGGAAGTAGTCGAATTCGCGTGCGGCATACCGCATCTACTCAAGGGCGGGTACACCGAGAACGCCTCCACCAAGGTCGACATCTTCTCGGTGCGCCAACCGCTGGGACCGGTCGCGGTCATCTCGCCGTTCAACTTCCCCGCCATGGTGCCGATGTGGTTCTTCCCCCTCGCCATCGCGGCCGGGAACACCGTGGTGCTCAAGCCGAGCGAGAAGGATCCGTCGGCCTCGCTGTGGCTGGCCGCGCTGTGGCAGGAGGCCGGGCTGCCCGACGGCGTGTTCAACGTGGTGCAGGGCGACAAGGTCGCGGTGGACGAACTGCTCGACAATCCGGCCGTCAAGGCGGTGTCCTTCGTGGGGTCCACGCCCATCGCCCGATACGTGTACGAACGCGGCACCGCCAACGGCAAACGGGTGCAGGCGCTGGGCGGGGCCAAGAACCACATGGTGGTGCTGCCGGACGCGGATCTGGATCTGGCCGCCGACGCCGCCGTGAACGCGGGCTTCGGCTCCGCCGGGGAGCGATGCATGGCCATCAGCGCGCTGGTGGCGGTCGGTCCGGTGGCCGACGACCTGGTGGCGCGGATCGCCGAGCGCGCCGAGACCATTCGTACCGGCGACGGCACCCGGGGCGCCGATATGGGGCCGCTGGTGACCCGCGCGCATAGGGACCGGGTGGCGTCCTATGTGGAGGCCGGGGAATCCGCCGGTGCGACAGTGGTTCTCGACGGCCGCACGGTGGAGGCGGACGGCGCGGCGGACGGATTCTGGCTGGGCCCCACCATTCTCGACCACGTCACCCCGGAGATGAGCGTCTACACCGACGAGATCTTCGGACCGGTGCTGTCGGTGCTGCGGGTCGAGTCCTACGAGGAGGCCATGGCGCTGCTCAACGCCAACCCGTACGGCAACGGCACCGCCCTGTTCACCAATGACGGCGGCGCGGCCCGGCGCTTCCACAACGAGGTCGAGGTCGGCATGGTCGGCATCAACGTCCCCATTCCGGTGCCCATGGCCTACTACAGCTTCGGCGGCTGGAAGAACTCGCTGTTCGGCGACTCCCACGCGCACGGCATCGACGGCGTGCACTTCTTCACCCGCACCAAGGCCGTCACCACCCGCTGGCTCGATCCCAGCCACGGCGGCCTGAATCTCGGTTTCCCGCAGAACCACTGACGCCGCGTAAGGACCATCATGACCCTTCCGAACGGACTCACCCCCGAGGCGGCACGCGAACAGGCCGCCCGCGCTTACGAATTGGACCGCAAGCACGTCTTCCACTCCTGGTCGGCGCAGGCGGCGCTGAAACCGATGGTCATCACCGCCGCCCAGGGCTCGTACGTGTGGGACGGCGACGGCAACCGACTCCTGGACTTCTCCTCGCAAATGGTCAACACCAATATCGGACACCAGCATCCGAAGGTGGTCGCCGCCATCCGGGAGCAGGCGGCCAAGTTGTGCACCGTCGCCCCGCCGCACGCCAACGACGCCCGCTCCGAGGCGGCGCGGCTGATCGCCGAGCGCACCCCCGGTGAGCTGAACCGCATCTTCTTCACCAATGGTGGCGCGGACGCGGTGGAGCACGCGGTGCGGATGGCGCGGCTGCACACCGACCGCCCCAAGGTGCTCGCCCGCTACCGCTCCTACCACGGCGGCACCGATACCGCGGTCAATCTCACCGGCGACCCGCGCCGGTGGCCCAACGACACCGGCAGTAGCGGCGTGGTCCACTTCTTCGGACCGTTCCTGTACCGCAGCCAGTTCCACGCGAGCACCGAGGCGGAGGAGTCGCAGCGGGCACTGGAACATCTCGAGCAGACGATCCTGTTCGAGGGACCGGCCACCATCGCGGCCATCATCCTGGAGCCGGTCCCCGGTACGGCCGGAATCATGGTTCCCCCACCGGGATACGTGGCCGGGGTGCGCGAACTGTGCGACCGGCACGGCATCGTCCTCATCGCCGACGAGGTGATGGCGGGCTTCGGGCGCACCGGAAAGTGGTTCGCCATCCAGCATTTCGAGGGCGTGGTGCCCGATCTCATCACCTTCGCCAAGGGCGTGAACTCCGGATACGTGCCGCTGGGCGGGGTCGCCATCAGCCCCGAGATCGCGGCCACCTTCGACGACCGGGCGTATCCGGGCGGACTCACGTATTCGGGGCACCCGCTGGCGACGGCGGCCGCGGTGGCGACCATCGAGGCCATGACCGAGGAGCGGATCGTCGAGAACGCCGCCGATATCGGCGAACGCGTCATCGGGCCGGGTCTGCGGGAGCTGGCCGAGCGCCATCCGAGCATCGGCGAGGTGCGCGGACTCGGCGTGTTCTGGGCGGTGGAGCTGGTGCGCGACCGCGGCACCCGCGAACCGCTCGCCCCCTACGGCGGCACCAGCCAGGCCATGATCGACACGGTGGCCGCCGCCAAGTCCGCCGGGCTGCTGCTGTTCGTGAACTTCAACCGCCTACACGTGGTGCCACCGTGCACCATCACCGAGGCCGAGGCCAAGGAGGGTCTGGGGCTGCTGGATCAGGCACTGACGGTCGCGGACGGCCATCTCGGCTAACCTTGCCGATCCCCCGGTCAGCCTGTCCGGGCGGACTCGCACCCGTCGCCCCGGACAGGCCCCACCGATGGCAGTGCCACCGGATGACACCCGGAACAACCCTCGAATTCGAACATATGTTCCCATTCGGCTACGCTGTGTCGGGTGACCGACGAGAACCCCACCGAGGGTGCCATCCAGCGCTACTTCGATGCGATACAGGCAGGGTCCCCGACGCTCCTGAAGGAGTGCTTCACCGATGACGCGCGGTGGTTCGCACCGGGCCGTCTGCCCAACTCCGGAGTCTGGCACGGGCCGGACGCCATCGTCGACGAGTTCTTCCCGATCGCGACGTCTCGGATGCAGCCGGGATCGTTCACCACCGAACTGCTGAGCCTGACCATCGGCGACTCGAACGCCGTTGTCGAGTGGCGAGCGAGGGCGAACACCCTGTCGGGCCACGAGTACGACAATGCTTACATCGCGAACTTCGTCGTGGCGGACGGCAAGATATCCGAGGTTCGCGAGTACTTCGACACCCACCGCGGCGAGACGCTGTACGAGTAGGACGCAACGACAGCGCAGTTCCAGAAGGGGTGCGTGAACTGTGTTCATCGTTATCCCACAAGGCATTTCACGATAGAATCGACGTATGAATCCGGGTGGGGCGGGTGAGGTATTCGCGGTCGTGGAGGAATTGACGACCGCGACCACCGCCCTGCTCGACGAGGACCTCACCCGCTACACCGACACCGACTTCGTGGAACTGATGCGACGCGTCGAAGCCGTCCGCGCCCGACTGGGTGCGGTGTCGCATCGCCTGGTCATCGAGACCAGCGACCGGCACCTGCCCGAACGCGCCGGATGCAAGAGCCTCGCGAAGTATTTGAGCGAAACCCTGCGGATCTCGATGGCCGAGGCCGGAGCACGACGCCGCGCAGCACAGAAACTCGGCGTATTCCATTTCGTGCACGGCGAAGACCGGGCACCGGAATACCCGCACACCGCCGCCCACCAAGCGGCCGGGCTGCTGTCGGTCGAACACGCGCGCCGCATCATGACGGTCATGGACCGCATCCCCGCCGCCGTACCGACCGAATTACGGGTAGAGGCAGAACAGCTGTTGGCCCGGCACGCGTGCGAGCTGACCCCGGACGCGATCGTGACGG
>NZ_JASCXP010000260.1:0-10396 GCF_030010695.1 Nocardia sp. CC201C | reverse complement strand
GCGGTGTCGCGACCGGTCCGCCGATCAGCGCGTTGCGCGCGGCCGCGGCGAATTCGCCCGCGGTATAGAACCGGTCGGCGGGATTCTTGGCCATGGCGCGGGCGATCACGGCATCCAGCCCCGGCGGAATGCCGGGCCGCAGGTGCGATGCCGCGGGCGGCGACTGCGACAGATGCGCCCGGACCAGCTCACTCATATTCTGCGCCGGGAACGGTCGGGTGCCGGTGAGCGCCTCGTGCAGGACGCAGCCCAGCGAGTAGATATCGGCGCGACCGGTGACCGGACCGTCATCGAAGCGTTCCGGGGCCATATAGGCATAGGAGCCGACGGCCGAGGTCGCCGTGGTGACGGTGCTGTCACCCTCCGCACGGGCAATGCCGAAATCGGCCAGATAGGCGAAATCCGCCTCCGTGACCAGAATATTGGCGGGCTTGACATCCCGGTGCACCAGACCCGAATAGTGCGCGGCGTCCAAGGCCGCCGCGACCTGCTCGAGAATGCCGACCACCCGGGCGGGCGGCAGGGTGTCGAACTGGTTCAGCAGGGAGCGCAGATCCCGGCCGCGCACCAGCCGCATATCGATGTACAGCACACCGTCGATCTCGCCCCAGTCGTGGATCGGAATGATGTGCGGCTCGGCCAATCTCGCCGCCGCCTGCGACTCCCGGCGGAATCGTTCCTGGTAGGAGGGATCCGCGGCGAGTTCGGACGGCAGCAGCTTGAGCGCGACCACCCGGTCCTTCCCGGTGTCGTAGGCCTCGTAGACCTCACCCATCCCTCCCCTGCCCAGCAGCGAGCGCAACTCGTACGGCCCGAACCTGCTCCCGGCCCGCGATGGCGGTGCATCCACCCCGTCCAACCTCCAACTCTGGGACGGGGCGCGGCGGCCGCGACCCATCCGTCAGAGATTGGATTCTCCTGGGGCGACCACACCCTGGTCAAACGCGAAGACGATGGCCGCGGCCCGGTCCCGCAGCCCGAGCTTGCCGAAGATGTGTCCCACATGGCTCTTCACGGTCACCTCGGAGATGCCCAGGGCATGCGCGATCTCGGCGTTGAGGCGGCCGCGGCCGATGAGCTCGAGCACCTCGAGTTCGCGCGCGGTGAGATCGCCGAGCCGGGTGGCGGCCGGGGACGGGGTGGGACGGGCCGACCGGTAGGCGGTGAGCACGCGCGGGGTGACGGTGGGGTCGAGCCAGGCGCCGCCCGCCGCGACGGTGCGCACCGCGCGGATCAGATCCTCGGCGGGGGAATCCTTGAGGATGAACCCCGCCGCGCCCGCGCGCAGCGCACCGGACAGCAGCTGATCGTCGTCGAAGGTGGTGAGCACCAGCACCGGTGGGGCGTCGGCCGATTGGCGCAGGGTGCGGGTGGCCTCGATGCCGTCGATGCGCTTCATGCGCAGATCCATCAGCACCACCTGCGGGCGATGCGCGGCCACCGCGGCGGGCACCTCGTCCCCGTCCGCACATTCGCTCACCACGAAACCGTCACGGCGGCGCAGGATTCGGCGCAGGCCACCACGCACCAGCTCCTGATCGTCGACGACGAGTACCGCGGTCGGCTCGTCCTCCGGCTGCGTGCTCACACGCCCTCCTGGCTCTCCCGCGCCGAGTCGGCGCGGCCCTCCTGCAATTTGCGGGTCATGTTCTGGAACATGGATTTCAGCGAATCCTCGGCGGTACTCGCGGCATTGATGACGACACAGCCGTCGACCGGCCTGCCGGACAGGGGAATGCGCGCCCGCACCTGCCAGCCGCCCGCCTCGGGTCCGGCCGACAGCATCCCGCCGAGGAGTTCGGCGCGCTGTCGCATACCCCGGACGCCCATGCCGTTGCCCGGCCGGGCGGCCACCCCGGCGGGCAGCGTGTTGTGCACGGAGACGGTGATGCCCCGGTCGTCCACCATGATCCGGATACGCGCCCGCGCGCCCGGCGCGTGTTTGGCGACATTGGCCAGCGACTCCTGGCTGATCCGGTACAGCGCCAGTCCCAGCCCCGCGCTCACGGTCGCCGGATCGCCCTCGAGTTCGTAGTCCACCGCCATTCCGGCGCGGACGAAGTCGCCCACCAGCTCGGCGATATCGTCCAGGCCGGGTTCCGGGGTGGTGCGGGAGGGCCGCTGGTCGAGCAGCCCGACCGTGCGGCGGATATCGGCCATGGCCTGGCGGCCCAGACGCTCGGCGTCGGCGAGGGCGTCCACGGCCTCGTCCACGTCGCGGTCGGTTTGCAGCGCGTGGCGGGCGGCGGTGACGTGCAGCAGCGTGATGGACAGCGAATGCGCGATCACATCGTGCACCTCCCGCGCGATGCGGCCGCGTTCCTCGTCGGCGGCCCGCGCGGTGCGCACCTCCTGGGTTTCGCGCTCCTGGCGAGTGAAGCGGCTCTGGTACTGCAGCATCCGCCCGGTCATCCAGCCGCACACCACACCCGCGCTGTACTGGAGCGCACCATCGAGATGGCCGATCCGGGCGAAGAAGGCGAGCTGCCCCAGCATGACGAGAGTGAGCGGCACACTCACCAGTGCCGGGGTGATGGCGGCGACCTCGCCCGCGGCCAGGATCAGGATCAGCGGCGAGATATCGTTCTCCACCGGCTGCGTCAGGAACAATGCCGTGGCGACCATGGCCAGACCGCCGATCATGACCGGTTTCGGCACCATCCCGAAGAACGCGTACAGCGGGCCGGTCACGTACGTGAGTCCCATGGCCACCAGCGGCAGCAGGCTCGGGAAGTACTCGTGCCGCTGAATCATGGCGATGGTGGCCGCCACCAGCAGCACCACATCCAGCAGCATGATCGTGGCCGCCGGATAGTCGTAGGGCAGCTCCGCCACATTGCGCTGGAATTCGCGTACCGGATCGCGCAGGAACCGGCGGGCCCGCGCGCGGCTGTCGCGCGCAGTCTCCCGCAGGTCACGCCAGGCGGCCCCGGCGAACCGTGACGTGGCGTCGGTCACGTTCATCCTGTAAGGCTAATTGCCCGGATCGTTCGTGTGCATCCTTCGTCGAGTGGGCTCTGTCTCCTACCCCGGTAGGAGAGCGATTCGGGTCCGCGGCACGAAGACAGCACAGAGCCCGGTACGTAGCGTGTGAGATCTCGAGAACGAAAGGTTGGGGCCATGACTTGGGCAGACCACCACGCTCGCACGGATATCCTGCACGCCGTACTCGACCGAGCGGCGCGAAATCCGGCTGATCCCAAGCTCTTTCATGGACTGCCGGATATGGAACGCCTCTTCGGCGGACCAGCCGGGGTGCTGCTGGCACTGCGGTACCGCTGGGAGAACCACCTGCACGCGAAACTCGACAACGCGCTGACGGAGGGGAAATCGGCGGTCGACGTCTACCTCGAACTGGCCTCCGAACAGCCCGCGCTGCGCGCCGTCCTGGACACCTACGACACCGACCACCTGATCGGCCGGCCGCGAGACCGCGCACTCGCGAGCTGAGGGCGATCGACGTTATTTCCGATGAGGGGAAGCACATGCTGGAACTGACCGACGTCACCAAGGAGTACCGGGTGGGTGAACAGACGGTACGCGCGCTGGACGGCATCAGCCTGCGTATCGAACCGGGGGAGTTCACCGCCATCATCGGCCCGTCCGGCTCCGGCAAGAGCACCCTGCTGCACATGCTGGGTGCCCTCGATTCCCCCGATTCCGGATCCATCCGCTTCCAGGACCAGGAGATCGGCGGCCTCGACGACGATCGGCAGTCCGAATTCCGCAGGCACCGTGTCGGTTTCGTCTTCCAGTTCTTCAACCTGCTGCCCACGCTGTCGGCCTGGGAGAATGTCGCCATTCCGAAGCTGTTGGACGGCACCGGACTGCGCAAGGCCAAGCCGCGCGCCCTGGAACTGCTGGAGCTGGTGGGACTGGCCGACCGCGCCGAACACCGGCCCGCGGAACTGTCCGGCGGGCAGATGCAGCGGGTCGCGGTGGCGCGCGCGCTCATCATGGACCCGCCGCTGATCCTGGCCGACGAGCCCACCGGCAACCTGGATTCCAAGACCGGGGCGTCCATCCTGGAACTGCTCGGCGACATCACCCGGCAGGGCAACTCCGTGGTCATGGTCACCCACGACATGGGTGCGGTGCGCTACTGCGACCGGCTGATCACCCTGCGGGACGGGAAGATCGGCTCCAATGAACTGGTCGAGCACACCGAGAACGGCGAGGTGCGCACGGTACCGGTGGAACTCACCGCATCGCTGAGCGAGGACGGCTCCGAGCCCGCCCAGGCGGTGCGTCCGTGATACGTGCGGGGTGGGATCGGCTGCGGCTGTTCAATATCGGTGAACTGCTCGCACATCGGGGGCGCACCGTCATGTCCATGATCGTGATGGGCGTATCGGCCGGGCTGCTGGTGTCGGTGTTCAGCATCTCCGGCTCCATCACCGGATCGGTGGACCGGCTCGCGCGCAGCCTCTCCGGTGATGCCGTGCTGGAGATCAGCGGCATCACCGACGCCGGATTCGAACAGTCGCTGCTGCAAGAGGTTCGGGCGGTGGCCGGGGTGGGCACCGCGGTCCCCATGCTGCGCGCCCCCATCGGGGCGGGCGGGGACCGCGCCCTGCTCATCGGCGCGGACGCCAGCGCCTCCGCATTGGGCAGCGATCTGGACGGGCCGCTGCGCGAACAGGCGGCCAAGCTGCCGACCGTCCGCAACGGCGTGCTGGTCGGGACCGGCATGGGTTATGCGGAGGGGGAGACCTTCGGCATCGGCGGTACCACCGTCACCGTCGCCGGGGTGCTCGACGATCCGGCCGCGCGCACACTCAACGACGGGCACCTGGTGGTCGCGCTGCTCCTGGTGGCACAGCAGATCACCGACCGGGCCGGGCGGCTGGACTCCATCCAGATCCTCGCCGCCCCCGATGCCGATGTGGCACAGCTGCGTTCGAACCTCACCGAGGTGGTGGACGGGCGCGCCGTGGTCGCCGATCCGAGTATGCGCGCGGCGCAGGCGGGCGGCGCCGTGCAGGTGGTCACCCTGGCGACGCTGGCCTCCTCGGCCGCCGCGCTCATCGTGTCGTCGTTCCTGATCTACAACGCCATGAGTATGGCCGTGGCGCAGCGTCGTCCGATGCTGTCGCTGCTGCGCGCCATCGGCGGCCGCCGTACGCCCATGGTGCGCGATCTGATCGCGGAATCGGCGCTGCTGGGACTGATCGGCGGGCTGGTCGGCGCGGTGGTCGGCGTGTTCATGGGGCGCATCGCCATTCACCGGCTGCCCGCGGCCATGCTCAACTCCTTCGAGGCCCGGACCGAGTTCATCCTGCCCGGCTACGCCGTGTCGGTGGCCGTAGCGGCCTGTGTGGTGGCCAGCGTCGCCGCCGCCGCGCTGGCCGCGCGCCAGGTGTACAAGGTGGCGCCGATCGAGGCCTTGGCCCCGGTCGGCACGTCCAGCGCCGACACCACGAACCCGGTATTGCGCTGGGGCGCTGTGGTAGTGGGCACGGCGCTGGTGGTGGCCGCCATCGTCATCGCCACGGCCGATCTGGGCCGGATCTCCATGGCCGCGGTCTCCATGGCGATCGCCGGCGCGGTCATGTTCTGCTTCGCCGCCACCGGGCCGATCGTGCGCGCCGCCGCCGCCGTCGCGCGGCTGTTCGGCGCACCCGGGGCACTGGGGGCCACCACCGTCGAACGGGCGCCGCGCCGGGTGTGGGCGACCGCCATGACCGTCATGATCGGCGTCACCGCGGTGGTGGCCATCGGCAACGCCACCCGCAATATGGCCGATTCGGCGACCGAGAGTTTCGAGGGGCTCGGCGTCACCGACGTGTTCATCAGCCCGACGGCCATGGAGCAGTTCCCCACCGGGCCGATCCTGCCCGCGGACCTGAAGGCGAAGATCGCCGCTGTTCCCGGCGTGGCGGGGGTCGGGTCGGGACAGATGGCCTTCGCCACCCTCGGCGGCGGGCGAGTGATGTTGCAGGCCTTCGAGGAGGGGCAAGGCCGCCAGGCCGCGACGGCGGCGTTGAGCGCGGACACCCTGCGGCGCATGGCCGCCGGGGAAGGCGTCGTCGTATCCCGCGACGTGGCACGGACATTGGCGGTGCAGCGCGGGTCCACCCTCGAACTGCCGACACCCAGCGGCGTGCGGCGGGTCGAGGTGCTGGAGGTGATTCCGTACTTCTCCGCCGTCGCCGGTGCGGTGATCCTGGACCTCGACATCCTGCGCCAGTGGTACCAGCGGCCCGGTGAGACCATCATCGGCGTCGACTTCCTGCCCGACGCCGATCCGGACCAGGTCTTCGCGGCCATTCGCGCGGCCGTGCCGCCCGAGATCCATGTCGAGACCGGACCGGACGCCGTCGCGGCCATCGCCGGCAGCGTCCGCCAGGGCACCTCGCTGAGCACCTCCATCCTGTGGATCGTGGTGGCGGTCTCCACCATCGCCCTGCTCAACACCCTCATGCTCTCGGTGCTGGAACGCCGCCGCGAACTCGGGGTGCTGCGCGCCATGGGCACCAGCCGCCGCTTCCTGCTCCGCACCGTCCTCACCGAGGCGGCGGGCATCGGGGTGGTGGGCGCGGCCATCGGTCTGGCGGTGGGCGCGGCCGTGCACTACCTGGCCACCCTCGCCATGACCAACTCGCTGTCCTTGGACGTGGCCTATCAGCCCAGCCCGCTGCTGCTCGTCTACGCCGTGGTCGCGTTGCTGCTGGCGCTGCTGGGCTCCATCCCGCCCGCCGTCCGCGCCGCCCGCCTGCCCATCGTGGAGGCCATCGCGGCCGACTGAATCCACCCGCCCACGGTGCGTGAATACCGCCGACCGGCCTTACATAGACTGATCGTCATGAGCGCACCCACGGTGGACTTGATGGACTACGCCGATGTCATCGACCGGTACGAGCCGGTGCTGGGCATGGAGGTGCACGTCGAGCTGGGCACCGCGACCAAAATGTTCTGCGGTTGCCCGACCGAATTCGGTGCGGAGCCGAATACCCAGGTGTGCCCGGTGTGCCTCGGACTGCCCGGTTCGCTGCCCGTCGTCAATCAGAAGGCGGTGGAATCGGCGATCCGGATCGGGTTGGCGCTGAACTGCTCCATCACGCCGTGGGGGCGGTTCGCGCGCAAGAACTACTTCTACCCGGATCAGCCGAAGAACTACCAGATCAGCCAGTACGACGAACCCATCGCCACCGACGGCTACCTCGACGTGGTGCTCGACGACGGCTCCATCTTCCGGGTGGACATCGAGCGGGCGCACATGGAGGAGGACACCGGCAAGTCGGTGCACGTCGGCGGCGCCACCGGCCGCATCCACGGCGCCTCGCACTCGCTGCTGGACTACAACCGCGCGGGCGTGCCGCTCATCGAGATCGTCACCAAGCCCATCACCGGGGCGGGGGAGCGGGCGCCCGAGGTGGCGCGCGCCTACGTCACCGCGCTGCGGGATCTGCTGAAGGCCCTGGACGTCTCCGACGTGAAGATGGAGCAGGGCTCGCTGCGCTGCGACGCGAACGTGTCGCTGATGCCCAAGGGCGCGCAGGAGTTCGGCACCCGCACCGAGACCAAGAACGTGAACTCGCTGCGCAGCGTCGAGGTGGCGGTGCGCTACGAGATGCGGCGGCAGGCGGCCGTGCTCGCCGGCGGCGGCACCATCATCCAGGAGACCCGGCACTTCCACGAGACCGACGGTTCCACCTCGTCGGGCCGGGTGAAGGAGACCGCCGAGGACTACCGCTACTTCCCGGAGCCGGACCTGGAGCCCATCGCACCCGACGCCGCCTGGGTGGAGGAGCTGCGCGCAACCATCCCGGAGTACCCGTGGCTGCGGCGCGCCCGCATCCAGGCCGACTGGGGGCTGTCCGACGAGGTGTTCCGGGACCTGATCAACGCGGGCGCGCTGGACCTCATCATCGCCACCGTCGACGCCGGCTCCTCGGTGGACGCCGCCCGCTCCTGGTGGGTCGCCTACCTCACCGAGAAGGCCAAGGACCGCGGCGTCGCCCTCGAGGATCTGCCCATCACCCCGAAGCAGGTCGCCGAGGTGGCCGGGCTGGTCGAGGCCAAGACCATCAACAACAAGGTCGCCAAGCAGGTCGTCGACTTCGTCCTCGACGGCGAGGGCGAACCCGCCCAGATCGTCGAATCCAAGGGCCTGGGCATGGTCAGCGACGACTCCGCCCTCCAAGCCGAGGTCGACAAGGCCCTCGCCGCCAACCCCGATATCGCCGACAAGATCCGCTCCGGCAAGGTCCAGGCGGCGGGCAAGGTGGTCGGCGACGTCATGAAGGCCACCCGCGGCCAGGCCGACGCCGCCCGCGTCCGCGAACTGGTCCTCGCGGCCTGCGGCGTCGCCGGGTAGCCCCCGGGACAGACGAAGATCAGTCCGGCCCGCTGCCCGGCCCACCCGCCGGCGGCGGCACCCGGACCACACGGTCGTCGTATTCGCCGGGGGTACCGCCCTCACCCTTGTTGACGGTGCCGACCCAGACCGCGCCGTCCGGACCGAGCGCCGCGCCGTTGAGGCGGCCGTAGCGGTCCTGCATGGTCAGCGTGGGCGCCTCGGTGATGGCGTGGGTGGCCGGATCGGCCTTGGCGAAGGCCACCGCCTTGGCGTCGGTCATGGCGATGGCGACACCGTCGGCGGCGGCCGCGCAGCCCGCCACGCCCGGACGGTCGGGCCATGACCACGCCCTGGTCACGTCGCCCTCGGGGGTGACGTGCTGGAGGCGGTCCTCGACGGCGGTGCGGTCGGTGACCCAGATGCTCTGCGGGCCGACGCACACATCACCCGCGATGCCGATACCGGAGATGACTACCTCGGGGACGCTGCTGTTCGGGGACGGATTCGGCACCCGCAGCAGTTTGCCCGCGAGCGAATTCGGATCGTCGGCGGCGGCGGGGTTGCCCGCATTGCCGGTGAGCACCATCAGGTCCCCGCCCGCGAAATCGATGGCGCCCCGATTGCCGGTCGCGCCCTTGGGGATACCGGTGAGGATCGGCTTCACCGAACCGTCCTCGGACACCCGGATCACCCGATTGTCACCGGGGCCGGTGACGTACAAGTAATACAGCCCGTCCTCGTAGTAGGACGGTGAGAGCGCGATATCCATGAGCCCGCCGTCCGCGGTGCCGGTGTCGATCTCCTGGTCGATCCGCTGCTCCTTCGCCGGAGGCGGCGGCACCTCGCTGGGACCCACCGGCGGCAGCAGGGTCAGCACCTCGAGATCCGTGCGATCCAACACGATCGAGGTGCCGTCACCCAGGACGACGATCCCGCCCGTGACCCCGAGGCAGGAGATCACCACATTCGGGTCGGGATCGACACACGGCCCGGCGGGGCGCTGCGCCGAGGTGGGCGCCTGCTTGTCGGTCGGGCCGAGATCGGCGTCCTGCCAGGACGGTTCGGGAGTGAACGGGCTCGACGCGGACTCGTCGAAGCGGGCACACCCGGCCAGCAGCGTCACGCCGACCACGAGACCGACCGCGAGCCTCCCCGCGCGGCCCCTGACTCGCCCTCCGGCAACCAAACTCATGCTGGAGACGTTACGGAAATACCGCCGCGCACGCTCGTACGGGGGTGGTCTGTATGTGAAACATCCGCAGGACACGCCCGCGATCCACCGCGCGTCGAGGGCTCGGGGCGCATACCCTGACCCGCGTGACCGACAAGCCGAACGATCCGTCCACCGCGGCGGGGCAACCCGAACCCGAACCCGCGCAGCGGCCGGGGACGCCGGTGCGCAGCCCCTTCGACAGTCCGACCGAGCAGATCGACACGGCCGGGCCGAACCTCACCAAGGAGATTCCCCGCACCGACGAGGACCTGGGTCTCGACCCCGACGTGCCGACGCGCGCGCAGGTGGAGAACGGCGACACCACCCCGATCGCCGCCGACGCCCCCGCTCCCGGAGTCGCCGCCCCCGGAGCCGCTCCCGACCCGGACGCACCCTCCTACGCGTTCGCGAGCATCCCTCCGGCCCCGACCTCGCCGGAGAACGGTCGGCTGCGTCGCCGCGACGATCGCCGCGGCACCCTGGACCTCGGTCTGCTGCTGTTGCGCCTGGTGGTCGGCGGCACCTTCATCTACCACGGCCTGCAGAAGCTGACCGGCTGGTTCCACGGCCCCGGTCTGGAGGGCACCCGCGACATGCTCGAACAGGGCGGCTGGGACCAGGCCGACATCGGCGCGGCCTTCCTCATCGTCGGCGAACTCGGCGGCGGCATCCTGCTGGTCCTCGGGCTCGGCACCCCGCTGGCCGCGGGCGCGGTGCTCGCGGTGATCCTGGACGCCTGGCTGTGGAAGCAGGGCATGATCCCGGGCTTCCAGTACAAGGCCGAGGCCAGCGCCGTCGAACTGGAGACCGTGCTCGCGGGCGCGGCCGCCGTCATCATCCTCACCGGCCCCGGGCGACTGTCCCTGGACCGCCCACCCGCC
>NZ_JASCXP010000259.1:0-10407 GCF_030010695.1 Nocardia sp. CC201C | reverse complement strand
GGAATGCCGACCCACGGCCCGCGCGGGTACTTCGCCAGTTCGCCCGCGTCGACCCGCACCGGATCGACCGCCTGCCCGGTGATCAGCCGCGCCGAGGTCAGATTGAGCGCCGGATACATCCGGCCGCCCATGTTCACGTACAGCGCCCCGGTGTCCTTGTCGGCCACGATCGGCGAGTCGCCCACCTTCTTCGCGGGCGAGAAGAACGCCAGCACGGCGGCTCCGGCGACGCCGACACAGGCCAGCGCGAGGCCGATCATCAGGGCGGTCGACCGGCCGCGCTGAGGATCGTCGAGCATCGAGGCGTCGCGGCGCACCAGCGCGTGCTCGATCCGGCGGAGCAGAAAGCGCCATCCGGACACCTGGTGTTTGGACACCACCCGGAAGCGGGCCACGGTGTGCTACCTCTGAGCGGTGGGTGTCAAACCCGCCAGGGCCGCCGTGATGTCGAAGGCGTCGACGGTCATCAACTCTTGGTTGGTCATCGCCGAGATGTCCACATTGTCGCGGGTGAAACGGTAGTCCCGCTCGGCCTCGGCGGCTTCGACCACATTGCGCACGAAGCGGCCGTTGCCGGCCAGGTCGATCATCCGCCGACCCCCGGCGTCGCGGCGGGACATCTCCGCGCACCGTTCCCGCAGAATCTCCCGGGCGTCCTCGGAGATCAGCGAATCCTTCTTCTTGGCAATGTGATCCGCGATCTGCACCAGTTCGTCCGGGTCGTAGCTGGGGAAGCGGATCCGCTTGGTGAATCGTGAGGACAAGCCCTCGTTCGAGGCCAGGAACCGGTCGATCTCGTCCTCGTAGCCGGCGATGATCACCACCAGCTTGTCGCGGTCGTTCTCCATCCGGGCGAGCAGCGTGTCGACGGCTTCCTTGCCGAACGCGTCGCCGCCCGACAGTCCCTCCTGGATCAGCGTGTACGCCTCGTCGATGAACAGCACCCCGCCCAGCGCCGAGTCGATCAGCGCATTGGTCTTGGGCGCGGTGTGGCCGAGATGGGTGCCGACCATATCGTTGCGGGACACCTCCACCACATCGGCCTTCTCCACCACCCCGAGACCGGCGAAGATCTTGGCCACCACCCGCGCGATGGTGGTCTTGCCGGTGCCGGGCGGGCCGGAGAAGATCAGGTGCTGAGATTTGGAGTCGACGGCCAGGCCACGCTTGGCCCGGACCTGGTCCATCTGCACACCGGATTTCAGTCGGTCGACCTGCTCTTTGACCGATTCCATCCCGATCTGCGCCCGCAACAGCTCCGATGCCTCGGCCAGCAGCGACGCCCGCTCCTCCCGGGCCGCCGCGGCCGCGACCTCGACCGGATCGTCACCGGACTTCGGATCCCATTCGTCGGTGCGGGAAGCGATCACGGCCGGTGTGGTCTGCGGCAGCCGATAGGACTTGTCCTCGACCGCGCGCTGCCACTCCGGGCGCGCGGACCAGAGTCCGGAGCCCTGCAACCCCTTCAGCACCTTGTCGCCGGCCTCGTGCTCGCCGGTGTGCCGCAACAGCATTCCGTACAGGAAGTGCGCGTCCGCCCAGATATACGACTGGTTGCCCGACGAGCTGTCCTCCACCAGCCGCCGCGCGCGCGGCAGCGCCTCGCCGAACCGGCCCAGGTGCGCCATGGCCTGGGCGGCCATCAGTTCGGCGGCGATATCGAGCAGGCCGTCGTCGAGCACCGGCCGCCGGGTCCGCATCTCGAGCACATCGGTCCAGCGCTCCGTGCGGAAGTACAGTGACATGCGGACGAATTCGGCGACCTCGTCACCCGGTACCTCGTCCAGGATCGCGGCGGCCTCCCGCCACTCCCCGGCCTCGGCGTAGGCGGCGGCCTGTGCGATGGCGATCTGGTCCCGGTCGGCCATGGCCACCCGCAGCCCGTACATCCCGATCTCGACCTGGCACCACAGTGCCCGATCGACCAGGCCGGCCCGCTGCTGGTCCCGGTACAGATTGTGTACCGACCGATAGGCACCGTAGATCACCTCGGGGGTGACCTCACCCGCCATCGCGCGCCCCAGCCAGGCATCGCACATGTCCGGGTCCAGATCTGTCGCCGCCCTGAATGCGGCCGCCGCGTGCTCCTCATTGCGCATACCGCCGGCGATCAGACCCAAAGCCTGCACACCGGTGTAGAACGCGTCCTCCGGACCCGACACTCGCCCCGTCCCTTCCGCCGATCTCGTTCCCCCGCACCATAAGTCACCCCGCCGAACGTCTCACCGGACTCATTCCCACCGGTGGGAACAGGTCCGGACGTGCGGCGATGGCGTGCGGACCCGCTACGCCTAGATCTCGGTGAGGCCGTCGTCGGACACATCGTCGGCCGGCGGAGCGTCGTCCGCCCCGTCCTCGGCGTCCGCTGCCGGTCTCGCCGCCGGTTGCAGCGCGGAGCGGACACCTCGGCCCAGTGCGCCGACCACAGGTCCGAGCGGCCCGAGCGGGTCGGCCGCCGGTTGCCCGACCGCTTCGCCCGTCGCCGACGAATCGGGTTGTGGCGACTCCGGTTCACCCTCGGCCTCGGTCCCGTCCGGGTTCGGCTGCTCCGCCTCGGCATTGCGCGGATCGGTCGGGGTGGGCGAATCACTCGGCGCGGGTGCGCTTTCCGGCGCTTGGGCGCCGCCCTCACCGTCCTCCGGCTCGCCGTTGAGGTTCTCCAGTAGATCGGGGACCATGTTCAGCAGCGGCATGGCCATCATGGGAAGCATGGCCAGCATCGGGAGCATCGAGGCGATTCCGCCGCCGTCACCGCCCCCGCCACCGGCACCGGCCGCACCACCGCCGGCGGGTTTGCCGTCACCGTCATCCTCGGAACCGGCCATATCCTTGTTCAGCTCCGCGACAGCGGTCAGCTTGTTCTGCACGGCGGCGACGGCCTCCGCCAGATGGCGCAACAGTTCCATCTCCTGGGCGGGCTTCAGCTCGGCCTTGCCGACGGCCTCGAGTTTGCCATTGAGGTCGCCGACGATGTCCTTGATGGCGCGTAGTGTCTGATCTTCTTCGCTGGAAACGTATTTCGCGATCTCGACGACATTGCGGTCCGCCCGCAGCAACGCGCCCTGGCGGGCCTCGACCTTGGTCAGGGTGTCCTTATACGCCTCGGTGGACTCACCCTTGCCGAGATTCTCGTAGACCACCGGGCGGATCAGGTCTTCGACCTTCGGCGGCGGACTGGTCGTGCCGATGCCGAGCAGGTTCACGCAGCCCTGAATGGCGGCCTCGGCCAACGCGATGTATGCCAGCAGACCGGTCGACGCGCCGGGTGGCCGGACGAGCTCGACGGTCCAGAAGTTCTTGTCCTCTTTTTTGTCGGTCTCCTCGGCCAACAGCGCGAACAGCCGTTCCTCGAGATCCGCTACCTGCTCGTCGGTCAGCTCAGTCGCCATGCCGCGCCACCACCTCTCTGCCCCGTCCGCCCCATTGTCGGTTATCCCCTACCGTGGGAAGGGCCGACAATGAACCGGGGGCGATCCGAGAGGCGGGCGGGCGGTGAAGCGATCGAATGGTGTCGGAATTGACTGCTGATGTAGACGAGACAATGCGTATGCTTGCCGCCCTGTATGGAGAAGGACGGCCGGCGGTCGGTCATTCGACGGTCATGATGCGGGATATCGCCGCAGGTATGCGCGCGCAGAGCGCGTCCGGTTTGGCCGGATACACCGAAGCCCTCGGCGCGCATACGGTTACCGCCGACAACCAGTCCCGCCGCGACGGCACCGTGCACACATCCGTGGCGCGATCCGGTGAGGGTTCCGTGGTCGGCAGGCAGCAACTCGCGCACCAGCTCACCGAATTCCGGACCCGGGTGCAGGCTCTCGTCTCGGTGGGTGACGCTCGGTTCAGCGGCCCCGCGCTGCTCGACACCGCGCAGCGGACCATCACACAGGCGGCCAGACAGGTCGCCGCCGATATGGACACCGCCCGCCGCCTGGCCGCGCAGATCATGCCGCCGGCGGTCGCGCCGTCACGCCCGCGCACCGTGCCTCCGGACCGCCGGGTACGGCGGGTGCGACGGCGTCGACGGATCCGCCCGGTAGCCGCGGCCCTCGGCTCCCATCCCGCACCAGCACGCGGTCCGCGCCGGCAGTCGGACGGAACACCGGGGAGTGACGCGGTATCCGCGGCCAGTGGCTGGCTCGGCACGCCGTATGTCTGGGGTGGTGGCGACGCCAGCGGTCCGAGCGGCGGCGGCTTCGACTGCTCGGGGTTGACCCAGTACGCGGTGGCGCAGGCTTCCGGTGGCGAGGTGGTGTTGCCCCGCACCACCTACGAGCAGATCTACAGCGGCATCCGCATACACCCCGGTGATGCCCAGCCGGGTGATCTGGTGTTCCCCGGGAACTCCTTCAGCGCTCGCGGACCCGAGCACGTGCAGCTCGCGGCGGGCGGCGGCAAGGTGATCGAGGCCCCGTATGCCGGGGCGCGCGTCCGCTGGTCCGATATGGACCGCAACTCCGTCGTCGTACGGGTGCTGTAACCGGGCCGTATGAGGCTGCACCCGTGGCGATTCAGATTCCGAGCGAAGTCGCGCTCTTCCTGAACTTCTTGGGATATCCGTATCCGGATATCAACGAAGACCACGTGCGGGAACTCGCCGACCAGGTACGCACCTTCGCCGAAAAGGTGCGGAACACGCACACCGCGGCGACCGGCACGATCAACGAAATGGGGTCGGTGTATTCCGGCTATTCCTACGAACAGCTCGTCACCACCTGGGCGCGCATGAGCGCGACGAATATGGCCGACCTCGATCAGGCCTGCACCGTCGTCGCCACCGCGCTGGATGCCGCAGCGGTGGTGATCGTTTCGGTCAAGATCGCGGTCCTGACCGAACTCGCGGCACTCGCGGTCGCGTATGCCACGGCCATGTCGGCGGCGGTGGCCACCTCCGGACTGTCCGCCACCATGGGTCCGGCCATCGCCGCCGCGGCCCGTCGGCTGCTCGTCGCCATGGAACAGACCCTGCTGAGCTACCTTCTCGCCGAGGTGATCGGCCGCGCGGTCGAACCGCTCGAGGAAACCGTCGCCCGGGTGGTCAACGGGTTCGCCTACGAGTCCGCGCGTCGTGCCCTCGGGGTCCCGTCGGAGGCCGGACCGGCACAGACGCTCCGTATCGATCCCGACGAGGTGCTGCGATACGCGAAGGTGCTCGACGACCACGCGGCCGACATCACCCGGCACGCACAGGATTTCGCGAACAATGTCGCCGATCTGGACTTCACCACGCCGGACATCGGAATGGACGAGCCTGCCGGAATCCCCCGCACCTCGGCGTCAGCCGACCCCGGAGCGGGCGCGGGCGCACCGGATTCGAATCAGGGTGATGCACGGTATTCCGGTAGCCCGCCCACGGCCGCCTCCCCGGCCACCGTGGCAGCACCGACGGCGCGGCCGCTGACCATCGGCCCCGAAGAACTGTCCGGCACAACGCCGTCGGAATCCGCCGCGGCATCCGAGTCCCGGGCACAGCATCCGACGGCGTCCGCCCCGGACGACACGGGCCGACGCGAACAGTCGACCGATGCCGCGCGACAGGCCCCAGGTACACCGGACCAGAACGGCAGCGGCGCTCCGGAACAACCAGCCGCGGCGAACAACGGCGGCAATGCCGGACGCCTGCCGGACCAGTCGGCCGGGGATACTCCGGCACCGGCCCGAGCAATGTCCGAATCGTCCGAGCCCGCCGGCCAGCGTCCCGGAGCCGAACCACGGTCGGACGGGCAGCCCGACATCCGTGCCGCCGATACGCCCCCCGCCACCGCGACATCCGATCCGGCTGCCTCTCGGACTGTCGGTTCTCTTTCCGACACAACCGCATTCACCGCCTCGCCGGCACCAGCGACAGCATCGGCGTCGGTGTCGGCATCCGGAGATGGCCAGCGGGGCGGTAGTGGCATCGGGAACCTCGCGCCATCCGCCGGAGCGAGTCCACCGCGTTCCACGGGGGCAACGCCGTGGACACGCAAGGCGAAACCGGCCGGATCTGGCACGGCCCCACCGGAGCCGGACCTCGCCGACCCGACCCGACCCATGGCACCGCCCGCCGAACACACTCCCCTCGCGACGCCCTGGTCGAGAACCCGGCCCGCCACCGAAACCCCAGCCCGGGTCTCCGCGGCCGAAACCACCCGCCCGGCACCGACATTCACACCCGTCGAGGCCGTACCCGATATCCGGAGGAGCGAGCCGACACCGGGTGTAGCCGTCTCCACGCGGCCTGTCACCGCCGGTCACGGGGCGACCGCGGCACCGAAGGACGAAGCCGACACCGCCGGACCGGCCATACCTCGGGAAACTGCCGGGCCTGGTGGACCCGATGAACATGCAGCACCCGACGGACATGCCGAGCCAGGCGATTCTGCCGAACCTACCGAGCCTCGCGAATCCGCCGAACCCACTGAGCCTCGCGAATCTCGCGGGGCTGCCGGACCCAGCGGACCTGCCGGACCTCCTGGCCCCGCCGGACCCGGAGTAGTCGGCAGTCCGCGCAGACCCGGCGGCGTCACCGCACCCGACATCGGCCCACCACGATCCGTCTGACCGGCGCGTCACTGGAAGCGGATCGACGCCCCGGCCACCGTCGCCCACACCGTGCGGACTGGGATTCGGCCCGCCATCGGATGCGATGTACGCACGGGGCGTACAGCGCGTCGGCGCCCGCCTCACCTTGGACGATCGGGTCGTAGTCGCGCGCCGCGCCGTCGACGAGACCGAGGGGAGCGTGGAATCCCTCCTCGGCGAAGCGGATCTTCGTGCAGTGCGGGCGCTCGTCGGCGATCCAGCCGGTGCCCACGGCGGGCAGGAGAGAGCGACGATGGGCCGTGCGCGGGTCCGCGCTGATCCGGTAGGTCCAGTCGCCGCCGGTCCGGCAGTTCCGGTTGCCCCGGTCCGGCACATCCGGTGGCCGCCGTTGTTTCCAGCCGATCCGGGGGCCGCCCGCCGGTCCGGTGGCCGCCGTTGCTCCAGCGTTCTCGCATGCCGCAGCGGGCTCGGCCGATCCGGTCGCCGTACAGACGCACACCCCCTGCCGCCCGCATCCGGTGGAACCCCTTGCAGGCGGGGGCGCTCAGGCTCCGGCTATTACCGTAACGTCGGAGCCTCCACGGCGGGCGGTTCCGGCGCGGTCCGGTCCGAGGCGGTGACCGGCGGCGGATCGGCCGTGGCGGCATCGTCGCTGGGATCGGGATTCGGTGTGGTCTGGTCGATTCCGGTCGGATGGAAGTAGCCGACGAAGTCACCGTACGGCCCATTGCCGTCATCGGGGGGATTGTTCGGATCCAGGGGTACGAGTTGCCCGCTCACAATGACCTTCAGGCCCTCGTCGGTCACCACCACCAGCGCCGTCCGGTTCTCCCACTGCACCACATCGCCGGTCTGAATGCCGGGGCGAGGTTCGTCATCGGTTCCCCCGGGTGTCGGGCCCACGGGAATCCACGAATTGCCCGCCGACGCCTCCGCGACCGTCCCCTCGTAGGCACCCCGCCCGTCACTGCCGTTCGGGTTGTGCAGTTCCTTGTTCACCGCTTCGGCGACCACCGCCGGCACTTTCTGCGTCGTACCGTCCGGGAGCTTGACGTCCACCATCCCACCCCGTGGGGTGAATGTCTGCGGCGGAGGGCCGACGCCCTCGGGCGGGGTCACCGCTTCGGGCATCTCGCTCCCCGGAATCGGCACCGGATTCTGGTCGGGCGCATACGGATTCCCACCGGGGTCGGCGTTCCGAGGGTCCTCGTCGGGCGCGGGTTCGGGTTCCTTGCGCGCGAACGGACTGTTGTTGCCGGACAACCCCGACATGAGCGCGGCTATCGGCAGCATGCTCTCCATACCGCCCATGCCGGAGTTGGTGCTCTGCGCGGGGACCTGGGTGGCACTCGCGGCGGGGGACGGGGTACGGCCGGTACCCGAATCCGAGCCGTCAGGACCGGTGCTCGTGTCGCCCGAGCCGACACTATCGGTTCCGCGTTCAGCCTCCAGTTCGCTGATTATCTGTTCCAGTTTCTCGGCGGTGATCCCGCTGCGCCCACTGGTCTCGCCGTTCGCACCGGTCTCACCGGTTGGGCCATCGATCAGATCTCCGAATAGGTCCTTGCCGTTGTTCAGACCGCTACCGGCGAAGGGGTCGGTGTAGCCGTTCCCGTTCCCGTTGCCGTTCCCGTTCCCGTTCCCGTTGCCGTTCCCGTTCCCGTTGCCGTTGCCGTTCCCGTTGCCGTTGCCGTTGCCGTTGCCGTTGCCATCGCCGTTCCCATCACCATCACCCTCTTTGTCATCGTCGGTACGCGCGGCCTGGTCCTGAAATTCCTTGACTGCGCGATCATATTCCGTATCCCACAAATCGGAAGCGTCGATGATTTTCTGGACGTAGTAAAGCTGCTCCTTTTCAGGCGTCAATTGATACTGCCGGTGACCCGACTCGGTTTCGGTCAACTCGTACACGACACTGGTGTAATACTCTCGATGAGTGTTGCCGATGGGTTCGTAGCTGTCTGCGACGATATTTCCGTCGTCATCGACTTTGATCGTCGAATATTTACTTTCCTCCAGTTCGACGAGGAGATCAACTTCGAGGTGGGCGCGCAAGTCGTCTTTGATCTTCCTCAGGGCCGCCAGGATCTCTTTCTTCTTGGCCGGGAGGCCCTCGACGTCGAACTTGACATTGTCGTTCTTGTCGTCGAACAAGGACTGCCGCTCATCCATACGTTCGGCGAATGTCTCGTGCCCGTCATTGGTCGCAGATTGATCCTCAATGCCCATGACATTTTTCCAGCCATCCGTCGTCCCGATATCCTGGAGAACGTTGGTGAACTCCGGAGCCGACTCCGGATCTTTCACGGGGATCGAGTCGAAGCCCTCCTGCATGGTGTCCTGGGTATCTTTGATCAACAGCTTCAGGTCCGGACTGGAACCGCGCGGAAAGGGGAAGTTCACCACTTCGAAGCGATCCCCTTCCGGGGTCAGGCCCGTCTGTTCGCCGAAGTCTCCCCAGAGATCGAGATCGGCCAGCGTGTCGCTTTTCTCGATATCGCTCTCGGCGTCCGGACTGCCGTCGTCGATTGCATATTCTTTGTCTTTCAGATCGTCCGCATCGGCCGAGTCTTCAGCCGAGTACGCGGTACCGTCTTCCGATACGCGATAGTCGACGGCATCCGAATTGGGCCACACTTCGATGGGAACGTGCTGGCCGTCCACCACCTCATAGAGGGTCAGCTCCCCGGCGGCATGGTCTTGAAAGTAATAGAACCCCTCTTCCGGGCGGGTGTCCGAGTCGGAGCGCTCCCCATCATTAGCGTAAACCGTATAGGGTTCGTCCTTCGCCACGATCTCTCCTCGCTATTCGGCGCGCAGCAGCCCGCTGTCCGGTCCGACACGGAGATCAGGGACGGCGACGGGTCGTCCGACATCACGCTCCGGTCCGACAGTTGCCATCCGGGAATCGACGAAGGCCGGATGCTTCACAATCTGCTCATATGCGTAGAACTGGTTCCGGAGTCGGCGATATCCCGGCTCTCCGTTCAGCAGCAGCAATAATTCGGTGCATCGGCGCTGAAATGCCAGGGTCCGACTGTTTTCCCGATCCCCTCCCGTGTGGGATCGGATCACTTCGGCAAGGGTGTTATCGGCCCGCCGCAGCTCGACCCACCACTGTTTCGGAACGGGCTCCCCGGCTTCGAGCAGGGCCAGCATCCGTTCCCGCAATTGTTCGACCGGAACCGCAGCCACCGGCGTGGCGTCGGCTCGCCGCACTCGGTGATGGGCTTCGACACTCAATGCGAGACCCCGGGCCGCGCGCATCGCAGGCGGTACGCCGAATACCTCGGCTAGCGCTTCGGCGGAACCGGCGAAGCCCAAACGGTCGACGACACGAGGTCCGGGACTTCGCAGGTTCAATTCGTTCGCGGGTGCGACCAACTCACCGACCACCGTATCCGGGATATCCGCTCGCAGTTGCGAATCGATGCGGTCCGAGCTCACCAGCGCGGTCAGCCGGGCATTCGCTTTCGGCCCGTAGATCTCGGCGAACTCCACCAGAATCCGCGCAGGGTCGGTGTACTGCTCCCAAGTGGTCCACTCGGATTCCCCAATACCCACCGCATCGTCGCGTCGCCACGGCGTGGACAGCTTCCGGGGCAGGTACAGACCCGGTGGCAGCCAGCCCCTACCTTCATTGGTGGTGAGCAACAGTGCCATGCCGACCGGACTGCGCAGGGCCGCGACCGACCATGTCACCGTGGGAGCCGTCGGCCCCACGGCGTGCAGTATCGACGCAAGCAGGGTGCGGGCGGCGGCCAGGTCGGGATTGCCGGCCGCCGAGTCCCCAGGCTGCGGGCGCTGCCGTGTGCCAGCGGTGGTCGCGGCCGCTCCCACGGCCACGGCCGATGCCGGCCTGGCGACACCGGCGGGTTGGGC
>NZ_JASCXP010000258.1:0-10422 GCF_030010695.1 Nocardia sp. CC201C | reverse complement strand
GAACTCTACGAGGCCGGTGCCGCCGCCATCTTCCCGCCGGGCACCGTCATCGCCGATGCCGCCATCGGCCTGATCAAGAAGCTGGGCGCGTCGCTCGGCCACGAGATCGGCACCGGCGCGGCGGAATGAGCGACGCCGCACACGCGAACGAGGGTGGCGCCGAGCGTCCTCGGCTCGGCACCACGGCGGGAGTGGGTCCGCGCGGTGGCGCACCGGGGGTGGCCGGTGCGGCGCGCCGGGTCATCGATGTCGACGACCTGGCCGCCCGGGTGCGCGCCGGTGAGCGCGCGGCGCTGGCGCGGGCCATCACGCTGGTGGAGTCCACCCGCACCGACCATCGGGAACTGGCGCAGCGACTGCTGCTGCGGGTCACGCCCGACAGCGACGCGGTGGTGTCGAACCGAGTCGGCATCACCGGGGTGCCGGGCGTCGGCAAGTCCACCTTCATCGACGCGCTGGGCATGCATCTCATCGGTCAGGGGCACCGGGTGGCGGTGCTGGCGGTCGACCCGTCCTCCACCCGCACCGGCGGCTCCATCCTCGGCGACAAGACCCGGATGGGCCGACTGGCGGTGCAGCGCGATGCCTACATCCGCCCCTCGCCCACCGCGGGCACGCTGGGCGGGGTGGCCAAGGCGACCCGCGAGACCATCGTGCTGCTGGAGGCGGCGGGCTACGACGTGATCCTGGTGGAGACCGTCGGCGTCGGCCAGTCCGAGGTGACCGTCGCCAATATGGTCGACGTGTTCTGCTTCCTCACCCTGGCCCGCACCGGAGACCAGTTGCAGGGCATCAAGAAGGGGGTGCTGGAACTCGCCGACCTGGTCGCGGTGAACAAGGCCGACGGTAAGCACGAGGTGGAGGCCAAGGCCGCCGCCCGCGAACTGAGCGGGGCCATGCGGCTCATCCATCCGCGCGAATCGCTGTGGCACCCACCGGTCATCACGATGAGCGGACTCGAGGGCAACGGGCTCGACACCTTCTGGAACACCGTGCTCGAACACCGCCGCGTGCTCACCGAGGCGGGGGAATTCGCCGAGAAGCGCCGTCGCCAACAGGTCGACTGGACCTGGAATATGGTGCACGACCAACTGCTGCGCCGCCTGACCGACAATCCGGCCGTACGCGCCATCCGGACGCAGGTGGAAAAGCAGGTCCGCGACGGATCGCTCACTCCGGCCCTGGCCGCGGAGGAGATCCTGAACGCGTTCGACGGACCGTCCACGGCGTAGTCGGAATTCGCGGCCGAATTCAGCGGTCCTCGGTCGGCCGGGCATCTTCCGGAAGCAGAGCGGCCGGAACGTATTCCACGCCGGTGACGAAATCGGGGCGGATGCGGACGATGCGGTGCCGGGGACCCGGCAGGGTGGTGGGCAGCAGGCGGCGGTAGCGGGCGAGGTCGCCGGAATCGGTGACCTCCTCGGCCGTGCCGGTGACGATGACGCACCAGCCGTACTGGGTGGCCTGGTCGATGGTGTCCGCCTCGTAGGCCACGACCTGGCGGTCCGCGCTGAGAGTGGTGCCGGGACTGGCGTGGATGACGATCATGCCGCCGTCCACGACATGGTTGACCGGGCGGATGGTGGGCAGTGCGTACCGGGAGAAGACCACCCGGCCGAAGCGGATACCGCTCAACAGTCGCAGCGAATCCGATGTGGACAGCTCCCGCGGCTGGAGTTCCTCGTGCACGGCCATACCCCACAAACTCTGTCGGCCATCGAACTGCGAACGCATTCTTGCTGGGACACGAAGTATTCCACGTTTCCCGGGACTGTGGCGTACCCGATCCGGAAAATGGCGAAACGCATGATTTTCATTGCGCGCGAAAGAAATTGCGTTTCGAGACTCCATCTGTCCGAGACGGTGACAGCGTACGATACTCGTGACGTTTTCCCGAGTCCCGTGGCGCGGCTGGGGGATCCTGCTCGCGACCCAGGAGTCGAGATGGCCGATGCCGCCCTCCCGATCCCACCGCCACTGTCCGGGGAGTTCGATCCGGCGCGGCTGGCCGACAGTCAGGCCGCGTATGCGGACGCCAACGACCGACTCGTGCGGCGGATGTTCGACATCGGCCTGCGCCTGCACGCGATGCGATCCGAACTGGGCCGTCCCGACGTCACCGCCGAGCGGCTGGACGCGGCCGGGCGAACCGTGGCCGACATTCTCGACGAGCTCGACACCGTGATCCGGGAGGCCGGGCTGGCCATGGTCGGCCTGGCCCGCGACCACACCGCCCCGGCCGACGGGGACGGCCGGAATCGGCGCTGAGCCCGTCGATCGCGCCCGAACCTGACGCGGAGACACCTTCCGCGCACACGGGACGGGCGCGCGCGCCGCGCGGTACTGTCGGACCCTGATGATCAACGGTCCGGCGCGTTTCCTCCCGGGGCTCGAGCAGTTCCGCGGATACCAGCGCGCCTGGCTGCGCCCCGACGTGGTGGCCGGGGTGACCGTGGCGGCCTATCTGGTCCCGCAGGTCATGGCGTACGCGACGGTGGCCGGGCTGCCGCCCGTGACCGGACTGTGGGCGATACTCGGGCCGCTCGCCGTCTACGTCTTCCTCGGCACCTCGCGGCAGCTGTCGGTGGGACCGGAATCCACCACCGCACTGCTCACCGCCGTGGCGCTGGCCCCGCTGGCGGCGGGTGATCCGGGCCGATACGCCGCGCTGGCGGCGATGCTGGCGCTGCTGGTGGGCGCGATCTGCATCGTGGGATCGCTGGCACGGTTCGGGGTGCTCGCCGATCTGCTGTCCAAACCGGTGCTGGTGGGCTACCTCGCGGGCACGGCGGGCATCATGATCGCCAGTCAGCTCGGCAAGGTGACGGGGGTGCGGGTCGACGGGGAGACCATTCCGGGCCAGCTGCGCTCCTTCTTCGCGAATCTCTCCGATCTGCACTGGCCGACAACGATTCTGGCCGCGGTGGTGCTGTCGGCCCTGCTGCTGCTCGGCCGCTGGGCGCCGCGTGCGCCCGGGCCGCTGCTGGCCGTGCTGGCGGCATCGGTGGTGGTGGCGGTGTTCTCGCTGAGCGAGCACGGCATCGGGGTGGTGGGCGCGATCCCACCCGGTGTTCCGGTGCCCGGCGTGGCCGGGGTGGCGGCCGCGGACCTCACCGAGCTGGTGTTGCCCGCCATCGGTATCGCCCTGGTGGGTTTCTCCGACAATGCCCTCACCGCACGGGCATTCGCCGGTCGGCACGGTCAGCGGGTCGACGCCAACCGGGAACTCGGGGCGATGGGGGCGACCAATCTGGCCGCCGGGGTGATGCACGGTTTCCCGGTCAGCTGTAGCGCGTCGCGCACCACCATCGCCGATCTCGCGGGCGCGCGGACCCAGGCGTACTCGCTGGTGGCCCTGGCCGCGGTGCTGATCGTGCTGTTCGGCGCGCGCGGAATCCTGGCCGAGTTCCCGACCGCCGCACTCGGCGCGCTCGTGGTGTTCGCGGCGCTGCGCCTGATCGACCTCCCGGAACTCCGCCGGTTCGCCCGCTTCCGGCGCAGTGAGCTGGTGCTGGCCCTGGGCACCACCGCCGCGGTGCTGATCTTCGGCGTCCTCTACGGGATCGGCATCGCCATCGCGCTGTCCATTCTGGATCTGCTGCGGCGCGTGGCCCGCGCCCACGACGCCATCCTCGGCTTCGTGCCCGGTCTTGCCGGCATGCACGACATCGACGACTATCCGGAGGCGAAACCCGTTCCCGGACTGGTGATCTACCGCTACGACGCCCCGTTGTGCTTCGCCAATGCCGAGGACTTCCGGACCCGGGCGCTGGAGTCGGTGGAGCTGCTGGGGCGGGACACACCGGTGCGATGGTTCGTGCTGAACGCGGAGGCCAATGTGGAGGTCGACCTGACCGCGCTCGACGCCGTCGACCAGTTGCGCGCCGAATTGGATTCGCGCGGCATCGTTTTCGCCATGGCGCGGGTGAAACAGGATCTGCGTGACGCCCTGGACGCCGCGGGCCTGGTCGACCGGATCGGCGCGGACCGGATCTTCCCGACCCTGCCGACCGCCCTGGAGGCGTACCGGGCCGCGACCGGGGCCACGAGGCCGGACGACCCCGGACCCGAATGACCTTGTTCCCTGGGAACACCCCGGCCCGCCGGGCATGCTGGGTGTAACAAACCGACCACGGGAGGAATCATGGCCGATACCGCGCACGAGGCGTCGCGACCCGCGCCCATCCTGGCCGCCGTCGACGGCTCGGCGATCTCCTACCAGGCGGTCGGCTGGGCGGCGGCGGAGGCGGATCTGCGCGGCTGCCCGCTGCACATCATCACCTCGTACGCCATTCCGGTCTCCAAGGTGCCCGTCACCTCGCTGGGTGCGGCGGAACTGGCCTGGGTGCGCGAGGACGGTAATCGGGTGCTCACCGAGGCCGCCGCCATCGCGCGGCATACCGCGCCCGGCGATCTCACCGTCACCACCGAACTGATCTTCGAGCCCATCACCACCACGCTCATCGGCCGGTCGCGCGGTGCGCGGCTGGTCGTGCTGGGCAATCGCGGTCGTGGCGCGCTGCGCCGCGCGGTGCTGGGATCGGTGAGCACCTCACTCACCCGGCACGCGCACTGCCCGGTCGTGGTCGTCCCCGCCATGCCGGAGGAGACCGATCCGACCGCCGCGCACCGCCCGATCGTGGTCGGCGTGGACGGCAGCGAGAACAGCATGCCCGCGGTGGCCATGGCCTTCGAGATGGCCTCGCGGCGCAAGGTCGGCCTGGTGGCGGTGCACGCCTGGAGCGACGACACCGGCCACGACCTGCCCGTCATCCCGTGGGAAGGCATTCAGGAGACCGAGGACGCCGTCCTCGCCGAATGCCTGGCCGGTTTCGGCGAGCGGTTCCCCGAGGTCGAGGTGCAGCGGGTGGTGGCTCGGGACACCCCGGTCCGCGCCCTGCTCGAGTACGCCGACGGCGCGCAGCTAGTCGTGGTGGGCACGCGTGGCCGCGGCGGTTTCGCGGGGATGAACCTGGGTTCGACCAGCACCGCCCTGCTGCATCTGGCCCCGTGCCCGGTGCTGGTGGTCCGCGAAGGCTGAGTCGAGTGAGCGCGCCCGGGGGAGCGGCGCACTGTACGGCAGATCTGTCCGATTCGGGGGCGGAGGGCGCGGAATCGCGCTGTGCCCAGCGGAATCGAACCGGGCACAGCCCAAGGGAACCAGCTACAGCCGAATCGCACTCAGCACAGCGGAATCGAGTTTCAGCGCAGTGGGCCACAGCCCGATCGAACTCAGCGCGGCGCAATTGAAGTCAGCACGGCCCCATCCGACTCGGTGTGGTGGGAATTGCGCTGAGAGCTGGAAGAATCGGTTCTCAGCGTAGCGGTGCCGACCAGAGCAATCCGCACCGGCACACCGAGAAAGGCGCGCATCGGCGGATGGTGCTCCGGAAAGCCCACGGAGGCGGCATGATCGGCGATGTTCATGAGGCGAATGGGCGTGGTCTCGCTCATCAGCAGGCCGAGGACGCCGTGACCCGACGGATGATCGCCGATCCGCCGCCCGGTCGCCTCGTCGACGCCCTCGAAGACGAACCGGCTCAGTCGCCGATCCGGCCCGCGCACCCCGAGTGCGCCGTACCGGGCGTCCATCAGTTCGATGGCGGTGTGCACGATGGTGTGCAGGGTGTGGCCGAGATCCAGTCCGGAGGTGATGGTCAGCATGGCCTCGACCAGGCCGTCGATCCGGTCCCGGCGGTCGATGATCTGCTCGACCCGGTCCCTGACCTCGGCCAGCAGCTCTCGCAGCCGCAGCTGCGAGAGTGCCTCGTGCACCGAGCGTGAACCGGTCTCGGGATCACCCATCCTGCTGCGTCGCGGCGGACCCGGAGCGCAGTTTGGAGGCCAGTACCGCGGCCTGGGTGCGGCGTTCCATGCCGAGCTTGGCCAGCAGTCGCGAGACGTAGTTCTTCACGGTCTTCTCGGCCAGGTACATGCGTTCGGCGATCTGTCGGTTGGTCAGGCCGTCACCGAGCAGATCGAGCAGTCGGCGTTCCTGTTCGGTGAGTCCGGCCAGCGGACCGTCGGGCTGGGTGCTGCGGCGCAGCCGCTCCATGAGCGCGGCGGCGGCCCGGTTGTCCAGCAGGGATCGGCCCGAGCCGACCTCCTTGATGGCCTTCGCCAATTCCATGCCCTTGATGTCCTTGACCACGTAGCCGCTGGCACCGGCCAGGATGGCGTCCATCATGGCCTGTTCGTCGGTGAACGAGGTGAGGATCAGGCAGCGCAGATCGTCGAGTCGCGAGAGCAGCTCGCGGCAGAGTTCGATGCCGTTGCCGTCGGGCAGGCGAACATCGAGCACGGCGACATCCGGTCGCAGCGCGGGAATCCGGGCCAGGGCCTGCGCGACATCCCCGGCCTCGCCGACCACCGAGAGTTCCGGATCGCCCTCGAGGAGGTCGACGAGTCCCCGGCGAACGATCTCGTGGTCGTCGACGAGAAACACCTTGATCATGGCGGCATCCGATCTGTGGTGAGTAATGCGAACAAACATACGCGGGAGCGCGGGGCACAGCGATGGTCCAAAGTCCCTATTCCGACGTGGTCCATGGGCATTGCGGACGTCGCTGCGCGCGGCACCGGCTACCGGGCGGCACACAGGGCGCGGCATCCCCACCACACCGAGGCCGTCGCCACCGCGAGGTACTCGGCCACCGCCAGCGCTACGAGTATGGTGCCGTAGTCGTCGGCCCAACCCGGTAGCAGGGGCGCGGTGGCCAGAGCCACGGCCAGCATGACGATGCCCAGTGCCATGGCGGGAACAGCGAGTATCGCGTCATCGGGCGACGAGTCGGTTCGCATGCCGCAAGCTTTCGCGCCACGCTCCGCCGTTGTGAGGGGCGTGCGGCCCCGCCGCCGGGGACCAAGGTCACGCGGGTTCGGGACCCAGGACCCGGAGCTGCGAGAAGTGTCCTCCGGCAGTGGCTTCGGTCCCGGCAGTCGGTGACGATCGGCAGCATCCCGTGGCGGGTGCCGATCCCTACCGTGAGGGTGAGTGCCCGGCCGGGCACCGTCAACCCCGTACGGGAGGTCGCCATGACACAGCAGCGCTTCGAGGATCCGCACCATCTGGTCTCCGCACCGGTGGTCGTGGGCGTGGACGGATCGGCGGGTTCGGACGCGGCCCTGCGCTGGGCGGCCGAACTGGCCGCCGAGCGGGAGCGCCCGCTGCACATCCTGCACGGCATGGACCTGGTCGGCCTCACCCATGTGCTCGGCGTCTACGAGGTCTCGGTACCGGCGGTGGTCGACACGGTGCGCGACAACGGCAAGGCGGTCATCGCGCGCGCCGAGGAGGTGGCGAAGACGGTAGCCCCCGACGTCCCGATCACCGTGAACCTGTCGGCCGATTCCGCCGCCCAACTGCTCATCGCGCACAGCGCGGACGCGTACGCGGTGGTGCTGGGCGCGACCGGCACCGTCGGCACCTTCGGTCATCTCGGGTCGACGCTGCTCGCGGTGACCGCGCACGCCGAAGGATCGGTGATCGTGGTGCGCACCGACTCGGAGGCGGGCAACCGCATCCACACCTCCGGTCCGGTGGTGCTGGGCGTGGACGGCAGCCCGGCGGGGGAGGCCGCGATCGGCGCGGCCTTCGCCGAGGCGGCCGAGCGGGGCGCGAAGCTGGTCGCGGTCCATGTCTGGAGTGACTGGAAGGGCGGCAAGTTCGCGGGCGCGGATCCGGTGTGGATGTCCACCGACGATCTCGACGTCACCGAGCACGCGATTCTCGCCGAGCGGTTGGCCGGCTGGGAGGAGAAGTACCCCGAGGTCGAGGTGGTGCGCAAGGTCTACGCCACCGATCCCGCCGGGCGGCTGCGCGAATGGTCGCGCACGGCCCAGCTGGTCGTGGTCGGCAGCCGGGGACGCGGCGGTTTCACCAGTCTGCTGCTCGGCTCCACCTCGCACGCTCTGGTGCAGCACGCGTCCTGCCCGGTCATGGTCGTCCACCCGGCGAAGTAGGGGCGGGCATGACGACCCTGCTGGCCGGTGAGCCCGGTGCGCTCACCCCCGGACTGCGCGATGTGGACGCCTGGTGGCGGGCCGCGAACTATCTGTCCGTGGGCCAGCTGTACCTGCTGGACAATCCGCTGCTGCGGGAGCCGCTGCGGCCCGAGCACCTCAAATCGCGGCTCATCGGCCACTGGGGGACCGTGCCCGGGATCACGCTCACCTACGCCCACCTGACCCGTGCCATCGCGCGGACCCGGCAGCGCATGCTGTTCGTGCTCGGCCCGGGACACGGCGCGGCGGCGCTGAACGCGGCGACCTGGCTGGAGGGCACCTACTCCGAACGCCGCCCCGAGGTGAGCCGGGATGCGGCCGGAATGCGAGAGCTGTTCCGGCAGTACTCCTTCCCCGGCGGTGTGCCCAGTCACGCGACGCCGCATCTGCCGGGCTCCATCCATGAGGGCGGCGAGCTCGGCTACTCGCTGGCCCACGCCACCGGCGCGGCCCTGGACAATCCGGATCTGGTGGTGGCGTGCATGATCGGCGACGGCGAGGCCGAAACCGGGGCTCTCGCGACGAGCTGGCACGCTCCCGCCTTCCTGAATCCCGCCACCGACGGCGTGGTGTTGCCGATCCTGCACCTCAACGGGTACAAGATCGCGAACCCGACCCTGCTGGCGCGGATGACGCGCACCGAACTCGACGCGGTGCTCAGCGGCCACGGCTGGGAGCCGATGTACGTCGAGGGTGACGATCCGGTGCGGGTGCACCAGCGCTACGCGGCCGTCCTCGACGAGGCGATGGAGCGGATCGCGGAGATTCGCGACTTCGCCCGGCGCGGGCTGGGGCCGCGCAATCCGTGCCCGCCGCTGATCGTGCTGCGCACCCCCAAGGGCTGGACGGGTCCGGACACGGTGGACGGCGTCGCCATCGCGGGCACCTGCCGGGCGCATCAGATTCCGCTGACCGATGTGCGCGAGAACGACGAACACCGTGCGCGACTGGAGGACTGGCTGCGCTCCTATCGTCCGGAGGAACTCTTCGACGGGCTGGGGCGGCCGGTGGAGCGGATCACCGCGCTGGCGCGTGCCGAACTGCGCATGGGCGCGCACCCGGCCGCACACGGGCACACCACCGTGGGGCTGCGGCTGCCACCCGCCTCCGACTACACGGTCGGTTTCTCCGCTCCCGGTATCGTGCGTGCGCAGGCCACGCGCGTCCTGGGCGGCTATCTGCGCGACGCGCTGCTGGACAATCCGCGCAATCTGCTGTTCTTCTCGCCCGATGAGCACACCTCCAACGGTCTGGAGGCGATTCTCGAGGTGACCGCGCGCCGCTGGCGTGGCACGCGGTTGGACAGCGATGACGGTCTCACACCGGACGGCCGGGTCTTCGAGGTGCTGTCCGAACAGTTGTGCCAGGGCTGGCTGGAGGGCTATCTGCGCACCGGCAGGCACGGCGTCTTCTCCACCTACGAGGCCTTCGCGCACATTGTCGACTCGATGGTGGTGCAGCACGCCAAGTGGCTGCACGCGGCGTCGGAGATCCCGTGGCGCGCGCCGATTCCCAGCCTCAACTACCTGATCACCTCACATGTGTGGCGGCAGGACCACAATGGCGCGTCCCATCAGGACCCGGGCTTCATCGACCATGTGCTGAGCAAACGTCCCGAGGTGAGCCGGGTGTACCTGCCGCCGGACGCCAACTGCCTGCTGCACGTGTTCGAGCGCTGCCTGCGCGGGCGCGGCATGGTGAATGTGGTGGTGGCCGGAAAACACTCCGCCCCACAGTATCTGAGCGATCACGCGGCCCGCGCGCATTGTGAGCGCGGCCTGAGCGTGTGGAACTGGGCCGGCAGCGATCAGCACGGTGCGACCGAGGTGGTGCTGGCCTGTGCGGGTGACGTGCCCACCCAGGAAACCCTGGCCGCGGCGGCACTGCTACGAGAACTGGTGCCGGACCTCGCCGTTCGCGTGCTCAATGTGGTCGACCTGGCGCGGCTGTTCCCGCCGGACCGGCATGCGCACGGCATCTCCGACGACGACTACCGCCGCATGTTCACCGACGCCCCGGTGATCTTCAGCTTCCACGGCTACCCGTGGCTCATCCACCGCATCGCCTACCGCCGCCCGCGTCACGACCGCCTGCACGTGCGCGGATTCATCGACAACGGCACCACCACGACGCCGTTCGACATGTGCGTCCGCAACGGGATCGACCGTTTCCAGGTGGCGCTGGCCGCTATCGAGCAGGTCCCCCGCCTGGCCGCCCGCCGCGATCCACTGCGCGACGAACTGCTCGGCAGACTCGCCCGCATCCGAGCTCACATCCACCGGGTGGGCGATGATCCCCCGGAGATCACCGACTGGTGCTGGCCGCGCACCACCGCACCGCGCCCCACGTGAGGGTCGTCGCCCCCCGTAAGGCCCAGAACCCCGGGGCGACCGGGCCCGGCCCCACGTAGACCCCCGG
>NZ_JASCXP010000257.1:0-10466 GCF_030010695.1 Nocardia sp. CC201C | reverse complement strand
GGATCCGGCGCTGCTGCCCGATCTCACGGCGGCGCTGCGCCGACTCGGCGACGACGACTCCATCGACGACCTGTCCGCCACCTATCTGGGCGAGGCCATGCTGCCGGAGCTGGAGCGGGTGGTGCGCGCGGACTGGCCTTTCCGGCCCGATCGGCTCACGGTGCTCGACGGCGCGCTCGACGCCATCGACCGGCTGCTGACCGCGCAGGTGCGCCTCGGCGATGCCGTGGTGGTCGAGAATCCGTGCTTCCCACCGTTTCTCGATCTGCTGGCACGGCTGGGGGCGCGTGCGGTCCCGGTGGAGATGGACGAGTCGGGCATGCGGCCCGACGAACTCGCGGCGGTGCTGGCCGAACACGCGCCGACCGCGCTGCTGCTACAACCCCGCGCTCAGAATCCCACGGGCACGTCACTGTCGGCTGTCCGGCTGCGCGCCCTCGCCGATGTGCTCGCCGCCCACGATCTCGTCGTGATCGAGGACGACCACTCCGCGGGCATCGCCCACGCGCCACCCCGCTCGCTGGGCACCCGGTTGCCGCGGCACACCGTGCACGTGCGCTCGTATTCCAAGTCCCATGGCGCGGACCTGCGTCTGGCCATTGTCGGCGGCCCGGCCGAATTGCTCGACCCGGTGATCGAGCGCCGTATGCTCGGCCCCGGCTGGTCCAGTCGCCTGCTCCAGCGCGTACTGCTGCACATGCTCACCGACGACGCCGCCCGCGACCGGGTCGCCACCGCACGCGCCGAATACCGCCGCCGCACCACGGCACTGCGCAAAGAGCTGTCCCGCCACGGGATTTCGGTATCCCCGGCCGACGGCATCAACCTGTGGCTACCCGTGCTCGACGAATCGGCCGCCATGATCTCCCTCGCCGCCGCCGGAATCAAGGCCGCCCCGGGTACCCCGTTCGAGGTGATCGGCCTGCCCGCCACCGACCATCTGCGCATCACCCCCGCCGCCGTCGCGGACGGCGACACCCCCCGGCTCGCCGCCGAACTGGCCGCCGCCGCCCAGGCCGCGCCGACCTACCGCCGCCTGCGACGCTGACCCTGGGAGGTCGACCGGAACGCCCGACCGGACGAACCGGGCCGATCCGAGCCGGTGTGCGCTCGTCCTCCGACGGACCACGTCGTCAGCACAGTTGATGACACCGGCCGCGCGGCGACATCACCCGGCGATCACGCCGAGTCCCGCCTCCGATCCACGGGTAGCCGCCGGGCCGTGCGACCCATGGCGCTGCCGCGGGCCGCACGGCCACCCCGCGCGGGTCGGCACGTGCGCGCCCGCCAGGTTCGCGGACGACCACACCGACGTGAGGTACATCACGACAGCCCGCCGGCTCGTTACGGTGATCGTGCAGCACAGCGGCCGGAACCGAGGTGCATCCGCGCGATCGGTAGCGCGGACACCCGTAACAGCGGCATGATCGAGCCTCGATTCCCCAGCGATGGCATACCGCCGATCGACCGATAGTGACCGATCGCAGACAGTGGGAGAGCCGATGACTTCGATTGCCCGCAGCGTCACCCGCATCACCGCGACCGCCGCCGTCACCGCCGGGGCCGCCCTGGCCCTGGGTACGGGTACGGCCGCCGCCGACGACTGGCCGGTGCAGCAGCCGAACAGCCCGGTCTCGGTCTTCGAGGCCGAGGGGTTCCTGACCCCGACCGATCTCGACTACTGGAATCCGCTGAACACCGGATACCGCCTGACCTCGCCCTACGGCAACAGCACCCGCATCGTGTGCACCGCCTTCCACGGCGTGATCATGGAGTGCTACCAGGCCGATCAGGACGGCAACCCACACAAGCTGGCCCGCCTGCCGTTCAACTTCCCGAACATCACCGGGTCGTCGCAGCCCGGCGGCGGTCCCAGCCACTTCGTGTACCCGGGCTACCTCCCCGGGATCAGCTGACCCGCCACGACCCGCCGGAAAGTCCTCAGCGCACCAACGCCGGGCGGTCCGCAGGTGTCGTACCCGTCACCGACTCCGCGTCCCCGACCGATCCCGCGCCTGGCGCCGAGTCCGGTACCGATGCCGTGCCCGCCGCCACCGCCGCGCTCGGTGCGAGCACACCGTCGCGCGCCAGCAGATCGGCGTAGGCGGTGCCGCGCGCGAGCAGTTCCTCGTGGGTGCCACGCTCGACCACCCGGCCGTGGTCGAGCACCACGATCTGGTCCGCGTCGCGAATCGTGGAGAGCCGGTGCGCGATGGTGATGGTGGTGCGTCCGGCCGACAGGGCGTCGATGGCGTCCTGCACCTCGCGTTCGGTGCGGGTGTCCAGGGCGCTGGTGGCCTCGTCCAGGACCAGGATCGGCGGATTGCGGAGAATGGCGCGGGCCACCGCGAGGCGCTGCTTCTCACCGCCGGAGAACCGGTAGCCGCGCTCCCCGACCAGGGTGTCGTAGCCCTGCGGCAGGCTCGCGATATGGTCGTGAATCCGGGCCGCCCGTGCCGCGGCGCGCAGTTCCTCGTCGGTGGCATCGGGTTTGGCGAAGCGCAGATTCTCGGCCACCGTGGCATGGAACAGGTAGGTCTCCTGTGAGACCACCCCTACGGCCGCGGCCAGGTCGGCGAAACTCAACTCGCGCACATCGACGCCGTCGATGGTCACCCGACCCGAGGTGGCGTCGTAGAGCCGCGCCACCAGATAGCCGAGAGTGGTCTTCCCGGAACCGGTCTCACCGACGATCGCCAGGCCGCTACCGGCCGGGACGTCGATATCGATATCGCGCAACACCTCCCGGTCGGCGTCGTAGCCGAAGCCCACCCGCTCGAACCGCACCGCGCCTGTCACGCCCGCCACCGGCAGCGGGACCGGCCGCTCGGGTTCGGTGATATCCGGTCGCAGATCGAGGTATTCGAAGATGCGGCCGAACAGCGCCAGCGAACTCTGCACCTCCACACCCGTGGACAGCAGCATGACGGCGGGCCGCAGCAGTCCCGCCTGCAAGGTCGTGAACGCCACCAGCGTGCCGACGGACACCAGCGGCGTCCCGGACGCGGCGGTCAGCCCGGCCGCCCAGTACACCACCGCGGGCATGGCCGCCATCACGATGGTGATGGTGGACTGCCGCCACCGCCCCGCCATCCCGGACCGGATCTCCAGGTCCACCAGCGACCGCGACTCCCGGTCGAAATCGTCCACCAGCGCCGGGGCGCGACCCATGGTGCGCCCCAGCAGAATTCCGCTCACCGACAGCGATTCCTCCACCACGGCCGACATGGCGGCCAGTTGCCGCTGTCGCTGCGCGGTGATGCGCCGCCGCTCGGCCCCCACTCGGCGGCTGATCCAGACGAAGAACGGCAGCATGGCCAGTGAGATCAGCGTGAGCCGCCAGTCCAGCGCGAACATGGCGACGACGGCGGCCAGCACCGAGGTGAAGTTGGCGATGAGCGAGGTCGCAGTGGAGGTGACGGTCGACTGCATGCCGCCGATGTCGTGGGCGAGGCGCGACTGCACCTCGCCGGTGCGGGTGGCGGTGAAGAACGCCAATGGCATGGACTGCAACCGTGCGTAGACGGCAGTGCGCAGATCGTGCATGACGCGCTGCCCCACCGTGGTGGACAGATAGGTCTGCCAGACCCCGAAGACCGAGGTGAGCGCGGCCACCGCGATCATGCCCAGCGCCAGCAGGGTCAACAGCCCGGTGCGGCCGTGCGGCAGCGCGTCGTCGAGTACCGCGCGCAGCATGAACGGGGAGGCCAGACCCACCAGCGACGACAGGCCGACCAGTGCGCCCACCAGCGCGAGACGCGCCCGATAGGGGCGGAAGAGCCGGATGATCCGGCGCAGTTCGGATCGGGCGGCCATCGGCACCCTCCTTCCCACGGGAACCCCCGCTATAACTGAGCTTGACTCAATATTGTTCCCCAGAACATTGATCTATGCTCACAAATATGACGGAGGCCATCGAGGACGACCTGCCCGAGCTGTTCCTGCGCACCGCCCGCCGCATCCGCCGTGCCCAGCAGGCCGACCTCGCCCCACTCGGCCTCACCCCCGCCCAGGCGCGCGCCCTGCGCATTCTGGGCCACAGCGCCGAACCGCTGCGCATGTCCGCGCTCGCCGAACGCCTGGGTATCGTGCCCCGCTCCGCCACCACCGTGGTCGATGCCCTGGAAGCCGCGGGCTGGGTCGACCGTGCCACCGATCCGGCCAATCGCCGCGCCACCCTGGTGGCGCTCACCGACTCCGGTCGCGCCGTCCTGACCCGCATGTCCGATGCCCGCCGCCGAGCCGCCCGCGATCTGTTCGCGCGCCTGTCCCCCGAGCACCGCGCATCGCTGCGCGCCATCCTGGCCGAATTGGCCGCTGGGGACGGCGAGTAGGCCCCGCGACGGCGACGGGGCGCGCCTCCCGAAGGAAGCGCGCCCCGTCGTGTCGTACCGCTTACAGGTACTGCCCCGTATTCGACTCGGTGTCGATCGCCCGGCTGGCCGAGGCGTTCTTGCCCGTCACCAGGGTGCGGATGTAGACGATCCGCTCGCCCTTCTTACCCGAGATGCGGGCCCAGTCATCGGGATTCGTGGTGTTGGGCAGGTCCTCGTTCTCGGAGAACTCGTCCACGATCGAATCGTAGAGATGCTGGAGCCGCAGGCCCGGATTGCCGGTTTCCAGGACGGACTTGATGGCGTACTTCTTGGAGCGGTCCACGATGTTCTGGATCATGGCGCCGGAGTTGAAGTCCTTGAAGTACAGCACCTCCTTGTCACCGTTGGCGTAGGTGACCTCCAGGAAGCGGTTGTCCTCGCTCTCGGCGTACATCCGCTCCACGACCCGCTCGATCATGGACTGCACGCACTTGCCGCGGTCGCCGGGGAACTCGTTGAGATCGTCGGCGTGCAGCGGCAATTCGTCCGTGAGGTACTTGGAGAAGATGTCGGCCGCGGCCTCGGCGTCCGGGCGCTCGATCTTGATCTTCACGTCGAGTCGGCCGGGCCGCAGGATGGCCGGGTCGATCATGTCCTCGCGGTTGGACGCGCCGATCACGATGACGTTCTCCAGGCCCTCCACGCCGTCGATCTCCGACAGCAGCTGCGGTACGACCGTGGTCTCCACATCGGAGGAGACGCCCGAACCGCGAGTGCGGAAGATGGAGTCCATCTCGTCGAAGAACACGATCACCGGAGTGCCTTCGCTGGCCTTCTCGCGGGCTCGCTGGAAGATGATGCGAATGTGGCGCTCGGTCTCACCCACGAACTTGTTGAGCAGCTCGGGGCCCTTGATGTTGAGGAAGAACGACTTGGCTTCCTTGGCATCCTCACCGCGCGCCTCGGCGATCTTCTTCGCGAGGGAGTTGGCCACGGCCTTGGCGATCAGGGTCTTACCGCAACCGGGCGGGCCGTAGAGCAGCACACCCTTCGGGGGCCGCAGCGCGTACTCACGGAACAGATCCTTGTGCAGGAACGGCAGTTCCACCGCGTCGCGGATCTGCTCGATCTGGCGCGACAGGCCGCCGATGTCCTCGTAGTCGACATCGGGCACCTCTTCCAGCACGAGGTCCTCGACCTCGGCCTTGGGAATGCGCTCGAAGGCGAAGCCCGCCTTGGTGTCGACCAGCAGCGAATCACCCGGCCGCAGTTTGCGAATCGGGGAATCCGGATCGTCCAGATTGTCGACGTCGACCAGACCCGAGAGCGGTCCGGACAACCACACCACGCGTTCTTCGTCGGCATGGCCGACCACAAGCGCGCGGCGGCCGTCGTCGAGAATCTCGCGCAGCGTGCCGATTTCACCGATGGCCTCGAAATGTCCGGCCTCCACGACGGTCAGCGCCTCGTTGAGGCGCACGGTCTGACCGTAGGTGAGTTCGGAGGTGTCGATATTCGGTGAGCACGTCAGTCGCATCTTGCGCCCAGAAGTGAACACGTCGACCGTCTGATCGTCGTACACCCCGATGAGAACGCCGTAGCCGCTGGGCGGTTGCCCGAGGCGGTCCACTTCCTCGCGCAGGGCGACCAGTTGCTGCCGCGCCTCCTTGAGGGTGTCCATCAGCTTGGTGTTGCGAATTGTCAGCGAATCCACCCGGGCTTCCAATTCCCGTGTGCGATCCGGCGTGTCGGCGAGTTGCCTCCGGAGTGCAGCCGCCTCGGCGCGTACTACCTCGAGTTCCCTCCAGGCTGCCGAATCCGAATGTTCGATGGGGCTCATGATGCTGCTCCTCCCAGTCCCGGTCTATCAACGCTACCGGGGACAAGCCGTTCCCGCTTTCCGACATGGTTTCGTCGTGATCACATCTAGGCTGCGGTCACCGGGCCGGACGACCATGTTAGCCTGCCCTAACCTGTTTCCGGCGAGCTATTTCGCCGACCGAGCCGAAAGGGTGCTATCGATGCTCCTTCCCAGCAGTCGTACCCGTTACCGGGTTAACGCCACAAGGACGCTTCGTGTTTCCGTGGCTACCGTCGCGGCGGCCCTCGCCGTTACCGGCACCCTGGCGGGCTGCGGCTCGGACGACACCGATTCCGGGTCCACGACCGCTGCCGGCAGCGTCTCGGCCACCACGGTCGCACCTGACGATAATGCCGCCGCACCCGCCGTCACCGCGGCGGAATTGCGGTCCACGCTGACCACGTTCGCCGATCCGGCGGTTCCCGCGGCCGACAAGGCGAAACTCGTGACCGACGGTGACCAGCGGGTCGCGCTCATCGAGCGGATGAACCAGGGCCTGGCCAACTACCAGGTCACCTTCACCGTCACCGAGGTGCGGCAGGACGGCGACCGCGCCGACGCCGACGTGGATGTCACCAGCCCGCACGGCACCATGCCCGATGTGGCCATGACCTGGGAGTACGACGACAGCACCTGGAAGATCTCGGACGCCTCCGCGTGCACCATCCTCGGCATGGCGCGCGCCGCCTGCCAGCCGTAGCAACCCCGCGGTCCGCGCACCGATCAGCACGGTGCGCCGGACAACGGATGATCGCCACGTCCCTCAGCCCTTGGACGGCCTCCGCTGTGGCTTGGGGGCCACCACGCCGTCGGCCAGCCGCCGCGCGCTCACCAGAAACGCCGTATGCCCCTGCATGCGGTGTTCAGGGCGCACGGCGAGGCCGACCACGTGCCAGGGCCGGATGAGCGACTCCCAGGCGCGCGGTTCGGTCCAGCACTGCTGGCGGCGCAGCGCCTCCACCACCTCGGAGAGCTGGGTGACGGTGGCCACGTAGACGATGAGCACGCCGCCGGGGATGAGCGCCTTGGACACGGTGTCAAGGACGTCCCAGGGCTTGAGCATGTCGAGGATGACGCGGTCGACCTGGTCGCCGGAGTATTCGGCGAGGTCGGCGACGGTGAGGTCCCAGTTCGCCGGGCGTTCCCCGAAGAACTTCTCGACATTCTTGACCGCGTGTTCGGCGTGGTCGTCGCGCACCTCGTAGGAGATGACCCTGCCCTCGGGGCCGACCGCGCGCAGCAGCGAGCAGGTGAGCGCACCCGATCCGGCACCGGCCTCCAGCACCCGCGCACCGGGGAAGATATCGCCCTCGTGCACGATCTGGGCGGCATCCTTGGGGTAGATGACCGCCGCGCCGCGCGGCATGGACAGCACGTAGTCGGTGAGCAGCGGCCGCAGCGCCAGATACGGCGTGCCGTTGGCGGAGTTCACCACGCTGCCCTCGTCGACGCCGATGAGGTCGTCGTGGCGGATCTGCCCCTTGTGGGTGTGGAACTCCTTGCCCTCCTCCAGGATCACCGTGTGCTGGCGGCCCTTGGCGTCGGTCAGCTGCACCCGGTCACCGCTGCGGAACGGGCCGGTCCGTCTGGCCGTCATGTATCTCCTGTCCAGTATCCATGGGCTTGATCGCCGGCCCGCCGTGGTCACGCAGGCTGCCGCCTCCGGGCCGGACCGATCATGCCGTTTGCCGCGCTGTCGCCACGGCCGTCGTCTGCCGCACCGTGTCGGTGCCTGGGTTTAGCCTGCCAGGTATGCAGGTGCCCGCGTCCACGACCCCGGATTCCGCGGGCGGTACGCCCCCGCCCACCGAACCGTTCGTGGGGCGGCCGCTCGCGCTGTCGCCTTCGCGGGCAATCGATTTCAAACAGTGCCCGCTCAAATACCGGTTGCGGGCAATCGACCGGATACCGGAACCGCCGTCCACGGCGGCGGTGCGGGGCACCCTGGTGCATGCCGTCCTCGAGGCCCTGTTCGGGCTCCCGGCGACCGATCGGCTACCGGAGGCCGCCGCGGCCCTCGTCGAGCCCGCGTGGGCCCGCCTGATCGCCGACCGGCCCGAGGTGGCGGACGTGGTGGCCGACGGCGGCCTGCCGGTGCTGCTGGCCGAGGTCGCCGACCTCGTCCGCGTGTACTTCACGCTGGAGGACCCGACCACCGTCGATCCGGAGTCGGTGGAGTTCTTCCTCGAAACCGAACTGCCCGACGGTTCGCCGGTGCGCGGCATCGTGGACCGCATCGACCGGGCGGCCGACGACGCCCTGCACATCGTCGACTACAAGACCGGCCGCTCCCCCGCCCCGGCCTACGAGGCCCGCGCGCTGTTCCAGTTGAAGTTCTACGCCCTGGTCCTGTTGCACACCCGCGGCGTGGTGCCCGCCCAGCTGCGGCTGCTCTACCTGGCCGACGGGCAGACGCTCACCTACGAACCGGATGCCGACGAGCTGCGCCGCTTCCAGCGCATCGTGTCGGCGCTGTGGGCGGCCATCGACGCGGCCACCAAGACCGGCGACTTCCCGCCCAACCGGGGCTGGATGTGCGACTACTGCGACTACCGCGCCCTGTGCCCGGAGTTCGGCGGCACCCCGCCGCCGTATCCGGGTGTCGCGGCGGCTATCGCGGAATCGGACGCGGCGGAATCGGGCCCAGCGCGGTCAGGCGCAGAAGGCGTGGCCTGAGTCGTCCTGGCGCGCCGTGGTACCGGGCGCGCAGGCGCGGACGGTCCAGCGTCCGTCATCGCAGATGGCCAGATGGGTCCAGTCCCAGATGACGGTCTCGCCGAGATCGTGGGCGGGACAGGGCAGCTCCTCGGCCGCCGCGGGACCGCCCGGCACGGCCGTCAGAACCGCGGCGGTGCCGAGAACGATTGCGACGCAGGACTTCCGCAGAATGAACATCGAGCCTCCGTGGTGTCGTTCGAGCGATCGATATGACACGGGTGAAGCAAGATGACGCGAGGCCACGCTAGCAAGCACCCGCCGCGCATCGCCACGGCGGGTGCTGAATCGTGATGTGGTTGTGTGGATGCGGCCGTGCTCAGAAGGCGCGGCAGGAGCGGATGTCGGTGGCCAGGATGGCCTTCGCGCCGAGATCCGCCAGCCGGTCCATGAGTTCGTTGCCGCTCTTGCGCGGGACCAGCGCCCGCACCGCCACCCAGTCCGGATCGGTGAGCGGGGAGACGGTCGGCGACTCCAGTCCGGGTGTGATCGCCACGGCGGCGTCGAGCAGCGTCTTGGGGCAGTCGTAGTCGAGCATCAGGTACTGCTGAGCGAAGACGACGCCCTGGACCCGGGCCACCAGCTGGTTGCGCGTCTTGTCGCGCTGGTCCGCGCCCTTCGCCTCGATCAGCACGCCCTCGGAATCGCACAGCGAGTCGCCGAAGGCCACCAGATTGTGCTGGCGCAGGGTGCGGCCCGAGCCCACCACATCGGCGATGGCGTCGGCCACGCCGAGCTGGATGGAGATCTCCACAGCGCCGTCGAGGCGGATGACCTCGGCCTCGATCCCGCGCGCGGCCAGATCCGCGAGCACCAGATTCGGATAGGAGGTGGCGATGCGCTTGTCGTAGAGGTCCTCCACCTTCCATTCGCGTCCCGCCGGTGCGGCGTAACGAAAGGTGGAGCGGCCGAAGCCGAGCGAGAGCCGCTCCTGCACCGGCGCACCGGAGTCCAGGGCGAGGTCGCGGCCGGTGATGCCGAGGTCCAGCTCACCGGAGCCGACGTAGATGGCGATGTCCTTGGGCCGCAGGAAGAAGAATTCCACCTGGTTGGCGGGATCGAGGACGCTCAGATCGCGGGAATCGGTGCGCTTGCGGTAGCCCGCCTCGCTCAGGATGGCGACGGCGGATTCGGAGAGTGCGCCCTTATTGGGGACGGCGACGCGAAGCATAGGGTGTCCTTTCGGGACGGGTGGGGGGACGTGCGGACGGCGGTCGAGTGGGGTTCGGCCGTACGGCGGGTACGGCGATTCGGCGCGTCACAGATGTCGGTACACGTCCTCGAGCCGCAGTCCGCGGCCCACCATCAGCACCTGCACCCAGTACAGGAGCTGCGAGATCTCCTCCGCGAGCGATTCGTCGCTCTCGTGCTCGGCGGCCAGCCAGACTTCCCCGGCCTCCTCCAGCACCTTCTTGCCCTGCGCATGCACGCCGGCGTCCAAGGCGGCGACGGTGCCCGACCCCTCGGGTCGGTTGACGGCACGATCCTGCAGCTCGGCGAACAGGGCTTCGAAAGATTTCACGAGCAAACATTCTCGCAGACCAGGGGCGGCCTACCGCTGCCGGGCCTGCCCG
>NZ_JASCXP010000256.1:0-10493 GCF_030010695.1 Nocardia sp. CC201C | reverse complement strand
GACATCCTGGTATTCGGCGAAGACGTGGGCCGCAAGGGCGGCGTGTACGGCGTGACCAAGGGTTTGCAGCAGACCTTCGGCGCACGTCGGGTTTTCGACACGCTGCTCGACGAGCAGTCCGTACTCGGCACCGCACTCGGCGCGGGACTGGCCGGCTTCGTGCCGATCCCGGAGATCCAGTACCTCGCCTACGTCCACAACGCCGCCGACCAGCTGCGTGGCGAGGCGGCGACGCTGTCGTTCTTCTCCGCGGGCCGCTACCGCAATCCGCTCGTGGTCCGCATTGCGGGATACGCCTATCAGAAGGGCTTCGGCGGACATTTCCACAATGACAATTCCATTGCGGCACTGCGCGATATCCCCGGCGTCGTCATCGCGTCGCCGGCGCGCGCCGACGATGCGGCCGCCATGCTGCGCACCTGCGTCTCGGCGGCGCGGGTGGACGGCCGCGTCTGCGTCTTCCTGGAACCCATCGCGCTCTACCACACCCGCGACCTCTACCGGGACGGCGACGGCGGCTGGGCGGCCCCGATCACGAATCCGCGGCACGCGGAGATCGGGCGGGCGCGGGCGCACGGCACCGGAACGCATCTCACCATCGTCAGTTTCGCCAATGGCGTGCCCATGAGCCTGCGCGTGGCGCGCCGCCTGTCCGAGCGCGGTATCCATGCCCGGGTCGTGGATCTGCGCTGGCTCGCACCGCTGCCCGTGGACGATCTGCTCGACCATGCCCGCGCCAGCGGGCGGGTGCTCATCGCCGACGAAACCCGGCGCAGCGGCGGCATTTCCGAGGCGGTGTGCGCGGCCCTGCTCGACGGCGGCTTCGACGGACCCATCGCCCGCGTCACCAGTGCGGACAGTTTCATACCGCTCGGCCCCGCCGCGAATCTCGTTCTGCTGGACGAGATTCGAATCGAGGAGGCGGCTACCGCACTGCTGGCCCGGCAGTAGCGGCCCCGGATCAGTCATCCCGAATCGGCGGGCGTGGGCCGATGAGGGGGTGGTCCACGCCCGCCGATCGTCGACGCCGCTTGCCGGACGGCGTCCCCTGTGCCGATGAGGGGGCGGCACAAGCTCGCGTACTGCGCAGTGCACTATCTACGTAGTACGTACGTAGATAGTAAACAGATCGCGGCGGAACGCGCAACCACGTACTCCGCGAGCGCACGTACACTCGAGACGGTGGATGGGAGGTGTGGGTGAGCGCCGCGGTCTGTTCGATCGTGTTCGGCTTCGTCATCGCAGTCCTGGCCCCGCCACTCCTGCTCCGGAACGCCCGCACGGCGGCGTCACCGCGCGTGGCCCTGATGGCGTGGCTCGTCGCCATCGGACTCACGGCGCTGTCCTGGGCCGCCGCCATGATCGCCCTGATCGTGGATTTCCTCCACCACCGCCTGTTCCCGCTGAACCAGCCGATGATGGACGCCTGCATCAGCCAACTGCACGATGCCGCCGTCGGCGGCTACGGCGATGCGGTGCGGGTCGGCGCGTTCACCCTCGCTGCGCTCACGGTGGCGGCGGGAACGGTCCTGACGGTCCGCCTGGGCCGGTCGCTGTGGGAGGCGCGGAGCACCACCTTCACCCACGCGCGCATGGCACGGATCGCGGGGCGGCACAGCCATGAACTCGACGCGGTGGTCCTGGATGTGGACGAGCCCGCGGCGTACTGCGTGGCGGGCAAGCCGCATACCGTGGTGGTGACCCGTGGCGCACTCAGCGCGCTGGACGATCGCCAGGTCGAGGCGGTGCTGGCGCACGAGCGGGCGCATCTGGACGGACACCACCACCTGCTGCTCGCGGTGACGCGCGGACTGGCGACGGCACTGCCCCGCATCGGCCTGTTCACGACGGGAGCGCGTGAGGTGGCTCGACTGCTCGAACTGATCGCCGACGACGCGGCGGTCCGCAGTCACGGGCGCGGCACCGTGCTGCGCGCACTGCTCGCCCTCGCCGAGACCGAGGACGGTCCGGAGGGTGCCGCGGGAGCCGCCGAGACCGGGCTCGACCGCCGGATTCGGCGACTGAGCGGAATAGGGTGACCGCACCCACCGTTGCATGATCCGGGACAGGTGGCGTACCCTGACCCATATCCGCTCCGGGTGGTTGTAGGAATTTCTCCCACCGGCGGTCGACATCCCTTCTCCGGAGACCTTCGGCGAAATCTCTGTCGTCGTGCCACATCGCACGCGCCGCCGACTCGTCTCCCGCACTCCCTGCGAGGAAAACCCATGAACAACAACACATCTCAGCAGCCGAGCGAGACCGGACGCACTGTATCCGGAATCCTCGACAGCACCGACCAGCACGCCGGACTGCGCGTCCGGGGGTATCTGCCCGACGCCGCCGATATCCACGTGCCGAACCGACTGATTCGCGAAACACAGCTTCGACGTGGTGATTTCGTCACCGGTATCGCCGCGCCGCCGAGCGGCAACGGCAAATACGACCGCCTCACCGCGGTGACAGCGGTGAACGGGCAGGACCCGCGCCAGGCCGCGCATCGCCCACGTTTCGCGGACCTGACCCCGATCCACCCCAATCAGCGCCTACGCCTGGAAACCGAACCGCACGAACTCACCACGCGCGTCACCGATCTGGTCATGCCCATCGGCAAGGGCCAGCGCGCACTGATCGTCGCACCGCCCAAGGCGGGCAAAACCTCTGTGCTGCAATCGATCGCGCACGGTATCGCCAAGAACCACCCGGAGTGCGAGCTCATGCTCGTCCTGGTCGGCGAACGCCCCGAGGAGGTCACCGACCTGGCCCGTTCGGTGCCCGCCGATATCGCCGCCGCCACCTTCGATCGCGCGCCGCGCGAGCATGTGGCACTGGCCGAACTCGCCATCGAGCATGCGAAGCGACTGGCCGAAACCGGTCGCGACGTGGTGGTCCTGCTCGACTCCCTGACCCGGCTGGCCCGCGCCTACAACCTGGCCGCGCCGTCCTCGGGCCGGGTGCTGTCCGGCGGTGTGGACGCCGCCGCCCTGGCGCCCCCCAAGCGCTTCCTGGGCGCGGCCCGCAACTTCGAGGAGGGCGGGTCGCTCACCATTGTCGCGACCGCCCTCGTCGAAACCGGTTCCACCGCCGATTCGGTGATCTTCGAGGAGTACAAGGGCACCGGCAACGCCGAACTCAAACTCGACCGCGCCACCGCCGACCGCCGCGTGTTCCCGGCCATCGACATCGCCCGATCCTCCACGCGCCGAGACGAACTCCTGCTCACCGCCGATGAGCTGACCGCCACCGATCTGCTGCGCCGCACCCTGGCCGCGGTCGATACGCAGCCCACGGAACTGCTGCTCGAGGGGCTGCGGCAGACGCAGACCAACGCCGAATTCCTGGCTCAGCTCACCGCGCCGCGTCGCGCTGCCTGAGCCGCCGGTGCCGCGCCGTCACGCGCCACCACCCGCACCGCGCCGCGGTCCAGTCGGTAGAGCGCCAGGGCCGACAGCGCGCCGATCACCATGAGTCCGGCCCAGACCGCCCAGTCCACGCCCGCCGCGCGGGCCGCGCCCACCACCGCGCCGGTGGCCAGATTGCCGACCAGAATGCCCACGCCGACCACCGTGTTGTAGAAGCCGTAGTGGGTGGCCACCAGGCGATCTCCCGACAGCGATACGACGGTATCCATTTCGAAGGGAAAGACCGCCGCGGTGCCGACGGCGAGCACCGCGGCCGCGACCAGCAGGGCCGCCACGGCGGCCACCGAGCCGAGCCGGCCGGGACCGGGCACCAGCGCCAACGGCAGAAAGGCCGCCGCCAGCAGACCCATACCCACCACCAGGCCGCGACCGGTGCCCCAGCGGGTCCGGAACCAGGCCGTGATACGCAGTTGGCCCGCCACCGCGACCACACCCGAGATCACGAAGATGGCCGAGGTGAGGGTCTGCGCCCGATCCCCCGCCACGAACTCCGCCTGCAGCGGAAGCGCCAGGTACACCTGGAACGACAGCACGTAGGAGCCGATCATGGCCAGCGCGAAGGCCAGGAACCGGCGGTTGCGCACCACCACCCGCCAGTCCTCGAGTACGGAGGAGCGCTCGGTGCGCACCACCGCGCGGGCGGGCAGCGCGAACAGCTGCGCCACCGTCAACACCGCGAACACCACCGCCGAAGCGCCCGCGACCAGGCGGAAGTCCAAGGCCAACAACGCGAGTCCGACCAGCGGCCCGGCCAGAATGCCCGCCTGATAGAAAATGTTGAACACCGCGAACGCCTCCACGCGCCGCTCACCGGCCTCCGCCGCGAGGTAGGCGCGCACCGCCGGATTGAACAACGCGCCCGCGAACCCCGTCGCCGCCGAGGCGATCAACAGGGCCGGCAGCGAGGTCGCGAAGACCAGCAGGGCGAATCCCACGGTGCGCAGCAGACATCCGGCCACGATGAGCGGTTTGTATCCGAGCCGGTCGGCGAGGGTGCCGCCGAGCAGGAACATGCCCTGCTGGGAGAAGTTGCGCACACCGAGCACCAGGCCCACCGCCCACGCCGCCAAACCCAGTGGGCCGGCCAGGTATCCGGCCAGATACGGCATGAGCATGTAGAAGCCCAGATTGATACCGAACTGGTTGACCATCAACAGTCGGGCCGCGGCGTCGAAGCCGCGGAAGGTCGCCACGGCGCTCACGACAGCGCCTCCCGCGGATCGACCACAGCGGTGCAGCGGGTCCACGACCGCACCACGCACCGGTGCGGATGATCGATGGTCCGCGGCTCGGTGGGTGGAGTGTCGAGCAAACCGTGCTCCTCGCAATAGCTGTCGTTGTAGACCGTGTCGAAGTAGCGGTGCGGACCGTCGGGGAAGACCGCCGCGATCCGGGTCCCCGCCGGTCGGGTGCGGGCCGCCCAGCCCGCCACCAGGGCCGCCGCGCCGACACTCCAGCCGCCGCTGGCGTGATAGGCGGCGGCCAGTGCGCGGCAGGCCCACACGGCCTCGGCCGGTGCCACCCAATGGATTTCGTCGAAGGCTGCGTAGTCCACATTGCGCGGGTGGATGCTGGAGCCGAGGCCGCGCATGAGTCGCGGTCCGGCGGGTTGGCCGAAGATGGTGGAGGACACCGTATCCACGCCGATGAGGGTCAGGTCCGGATTGAACCGCCGCAGCACCCGCGCCACCCCGGCCGAGTGCCCACCGGTGCCGACCGCGCACACCAGCACGTCGATCCGGCCCAGTTGATCGGCCAGTTCCATTGCCAGGGAACTGTATCCATCCACATTGTCGGGGTTGCCGTACTGGTCCAGGCTCCCGGCTCGCGGGCGAGCAGCTCCGCCACCCGATCGCGCCGCGCCTGCTGCCAACCGCCCACCGGGTGCGGGTCCGGGACGAGTTCCACCCGGGCTCCGTACGCGGCGAGCATATTCGCCACGATCGGCTCCAAACCCGGATCGGTGACCACCGTCACCGGGTGCCGATACACCATTCCCGCCAGCGCCAACCCCAAACCGAGAGTGCCGCTGGTGGATTCGATGATCCGCGCGCCCGGGGCGAGGTCACCACGCTCGCGCGCCCGGCGCACCATGTGCAGCGCCGGGCGGTCCTTCATCCCGCCCGGATTGCATCCCTCCAACTTCGCCCAGAATCCGCGCCCGGCGGGAGCCAGTGGCTCCCCCACCCAGAGCACGGGCGTATTGCCCACCAGGGCGCGCGGTTGGCGGGCGGCTCCGGGAGCCGCGGCCGACCGGTCGAGCACAACCTTGTCCATGACTGTCGCTTTCTGTATCCGCCCGGGGGCGGCGAGACTGATGCGGGCAGCGGACACCGGCCGATGCGGTGATCGGCCTGGCGCTGACCGATCAGCGTCGGGAGATACAGAAGCGGGTCAACAGCGAGCGACCGGCGAGGGCGGGTAGCGGAGGCGGGCCGCGCACACCCCCGCACAGCCGCCAGGCCAGGACGGCCGCGAGCGCGAGCGCCGTCCAGTGCGGGAGCGCCGGAAGCTGTGGCACACCCGCCGCCAGCACCGGGGGCAGCGCCTGCTCACAGTGCTCGACGTCGGGAAGACACTGCGCCACCGTGTGGTCCAGAGGTGCACGGGCATCGGCGGCGGCTCCGGTGGCCAGGACGACCGCGGTATCGGCGGGTGAATGGGCGTGTCCGGCGGTTTCGACGAGTGCGCAGTCGATCAGCGGCACAATCAGCAGCAGCACGGCGATCAGTGCGGACAGCTGCCCACGAGAGCGCTGCCGTCCGCTCGACCTCACCGGGAATCGATGCCTTTCCGTACCGGAACAAACAATCTACTGCCTACGTACGTAGATAGTAGACATGATCGATCTCCGATGCGTAGAACCGGCCCTCAGGCGCGCTTACCGCGCGTGAACTTGCGCAGGGCGACCCGCAGCCCCTCGGACTCCTCCGGGCTCATCTGCTCCACGAAATGCGCGAGCACCAGCTCCGACCGACCGCCCGCACCCAGCGCGTCGCGCATGAGCCGGGCGCTGTACTGCTCGCGGCTCAGCGTGGGCCAGTAGTGATAGGCCTTGCCCACCCGCTCGCGGTCCAGCCATCCCTTGCGATGCAGATTGTCCATCGTGGACATGACGGTGGTGTAGGCGATGTCACGCACGGCGGTCAGCTCGTCGTACACCTCGCGAACACTCGTCCGCTCGGTGCGCTCCCAGACACGGTCCATGACGACCGCTTCCAAATCCCCGAAGCCTCGCCCAGCCATGTTGCCGACATCTCCTCACGTCACGGCGTCCGCCGGAACCTCAACCTACTGCCCGGTTGCGTAGATCTCGATCGTAAAGGGCGACGGAAACCCCCTCAACCGGAACCGGCGAGGAGAAACCCGACGCCGGGCACCCACTCCCGAACCCCGTCGGCCGATCCGGCTCCAACGCGGTGCCGGCCGCGTCGACTGCACCGCGCCCGAACCGGGAACCACCAGGCTGACGGCGATCTTCCTGGGTGTCACGGATGCCCCCCGATGCCACGGTATGGGGAACGACGCCGTGGTGTGGCCCAAGCGCGATATCACCGTCTGCATCACCCCCGTCTAGTCACCGGGCCGCGCGTATCCCGGGGACCCCGCTACTCGGCAAGGCGGTGACCGGCGTCGCGCAGCGCCGCCGTGGCATCGGGCAGGCGGTGGGACGGGACCAGGACCAGGTCGGCGTGATAGGTGGAGGCCACGAAGACCGGGACGGCGGCGTCCGCGAGCGGGGTGACGAGGGCGGCGAGCATGCCGGGGGTGTCGAGGGTGTGGGAGCCGTCGCCGTAGATGCCCTTCCAGATCTCGCCCTCCGCCCAGGGCGGGGCCTCACGAATCACGGTGAGGCCCTCGGGCGCTCGGACCAACGCGATCCATTCGTCGTCCTCGGGGAAGGTGGAGTGCGGCAGGTGCTCGATGACGAACTGGGAGGGGACGACGCTCAGGCGCTGGCTGCCGGTCATGGCGACATCGTAGGCGGGACCGGCGATCCGGACACGCTCCGGATCTGCGCTACAGCCACCGGGTGATCTTCTCGCCGGATGTTCCCGTCGTCCGCGACGATCGCGGCGACCTGCTCGCCACCCCGTACCCGGGGTCGTTCCTGACCTCGCCCGCGCCGAACGCGGGTGAGCTGGCGCGGCGGGCCGGCGCGCCGGTTCCGGTCGGTGCGATCCTGATGGAGCGCGCGACACGTGTGCTCGCGGTCGCGGCTCGGCACGGGGTACGCGATCTGGTGCTCGGGGCGTGGGGATGCGGAGTGTTCCGCAATGATCCCGCCGAGGTCGCGGCGGCGTTCGAAGGCGCGCTGACGTGTCACGGGGCCGCCTTCGAGCGGGTGGTCTTCGCGGTGTGGGATCACACGCCGGACTCGGCCGATCGGGCGGCCTTCACCGCCCGGTTCGCGGCCGCCGACGCCGAACCGTCATCGAATGTTTCGCCAGGTCAGGGCGACCGTTAACGACGGACGCACCGGAAAGTGATTACCGTGTCTTATGAGCGTGTCTCGTCGGCGGTTGCTACGGATCGGGGCCGCGGGTTCGGCAGCCGTGCTGGTGGGAACCTCGGCGGTGAGCAGTGGGCGGCTGCGCGCGCCGCGCTGGATCGGTGGTGATCCGTTCGCGTTGGGGGTGGCCTCGGGTGATCCGACGCCGGACGGTGTGGTGCTGTGGACGCGGCTGGCACCCGACCCGCTGGCACCGGACGGTCACGGCGGGATGGCGTTCGATCCGGTGACCGTGGACTACGAGGTCGCGCACGACGAGGGTTTCCGACAGGTGGTGGCGCGCGGCAGTGCCGTCGCGACCCGCGAACTCGCGCACAGCGTGCACCCGGAGGTGCGGGGGCTGGAGCCGGATCGCTGGTACTACTACCGATTTCGCGCCGGGTCGGCCCTGTCACCGGTCGGCCGCACCCGTACCGCTCCCCCGTTCGGGCGGGCCACCGCGCGGCTGCGGTTCGCCTTCGCCTCATGCCAGTCGTGGAGTTCCGGCTACTTCACCGCCTACGACCACATGAGCCGGGAGGATCTGGACCTGGTCGTCCATCTCGGCGATTACATCTACGAGCGCAGTTGGGCCAACGGTCGCGACGGGGTGCCGGCCAGTGCGGTATTCCGGACCGAGGCCGTCGATCTGACCGACTACCGCTTGCGCTACGCTCAGGTCAAGGCCGAGGCGCCGCTGCGCGCCGCGCACGCCGCCTTCCCGTGGCTGACCACCATGGACGATCACGAGGTCGACAACAACTGGGCGGGCGACTCCCCCGGCCTCGGATTCGACATCTACCGGCTGCCGTTCCTGTTCCGCCGCCGCAAGGCCGCCGCGTTCCAGGCCATGTACGAACATCAGCCGCTGCGTATCGAACAGCTGCCGAGTGGTCCGAACATCCTGCTGCACAGGCGGTTCCACTATGGAGATCTGGCGGATATCACCATGCTGGATACCCGTTCGTATCGGACGCCGCTGGCGTGCGGCGACGGCGACGTGGTCGTGGGATGCGATGAACGCGCCGCCGCCGACCGCACCATACTCGGTGCGCGGCAACGTGACTGGCTGCTGGACGGCCTGTCCGGCTCCCGAGCCCGCTGGCAGGTGCTGGGCAATCAGGTGTCCATGAGTCGCACCGACACCGATCCGGGTCCGGCGGTCGCCATGGGCACCGATGCCTGGGACGGCTATCTCGCCGACCGCGCCGCGGTGCTGGGCGCGGCCGCCGCGCGCGGCGTCGGCAATCTGGTGGTCATCACCGGCGACCGCCACCAGCACTGCGCCTCCGATCTGCGCCGCGACCACGGCGATCCGGAATCACCGGTGGTGGCCTCGGAATTCATCGGCACCTCGATCACCAGCGGTGGTGACGGCAGCGATGCGAGCCCCGGTGTCCGCCGTCTGATGGCGGCCAACCCGGATCTGAAGTTCAGCAACGCCCAACGTGGCTATGTCCGCGTCGAACTCGACAATGACCTGTGGCGCAGCGACTTTCGCGTCCTGCCCTATGTCCGCCGTCCCGACGCCCCCATCCACACGCGAGCCACCTATGTGGTGCAGAACGGCCTTCCCGGAGTCGTGGAAGCGTGGCGGCCCGATGCTCCGGACCCGTCCGCACCCGACACCGACGCTGGGCCGGACACCGATGCGGCCGGGCCGCGCTGAAATGCCCCGGCGGGCCTGGATTTCGCTACCGGTTCGCGGTCTCGACGTACTGTTTGATCCGGGTCAGCGTCTCGAGCATGCCGTCGCGGTTGGTCTTGCCGCGGGCCCAGCCCGCCAGCAGCCAGTACAGCCGCAGCACCGGTGAGTCGTGCAGCTGGAAGGATTCCGTGACCGCGGTGCCGCCGTCGACGGGCTCCAGGTGATAGCGCCAGGTATTGATCGGCATACCGCCGGGACCGAGCACGGTGAAGGCGAATTCCCGCCCGGGTTCGCAGTCGATGATGCGGCAGACGGTGGAGTACTTCAGCCCCCAGCCGTTGCGATTGACGCGACCGCGGAATTTCGCACCCACCGCGGGGCCGGTCGCCCCGCCGAGCCATTCCGCGCCGTAGGTTTCGGGGCTGAACCGCCCGACATCGGTGACATCGCTGATCACCTCCCAGATTCGTTCGGGAGGAGCCGCCATCTGGACCGTGACCGAATCTCGCACAGCCCGAGCCTACGTGCCGACCAGTCCCAACGGAATGTGAGCATTCCGGCACCCGACACGCGGGACGCTCACCTGATAATCACCTGAAAGCACGGCAAATCCGGCACTCTGATCGCTATCCGCGCGTTGATCGAGTAGAACGGCCGAGTCGGCCGTCAGGAAGGGAGTTACGCCATGGGCGCCATCGGAACCCTGCTCGGCCTGGTCGTAGGGGTGTTCCTGCTGCTCCTACTGGCCCGCCTGGTGCTGGATTGGATTGTCACCCTCTCGCAGAGCCCGTCGCCGGGAATCTACAAGGCACGCGATGTCACCCACCGCTTCTCCGAACCGGTGCTGGCTCCGGTCCGCAAGGTGCTGCCGCCGATCCGGGCGGGCGGCCTGCAGATCGACCTGGCGTTCACGGTGGTGTTCATCGTCGCG
>NZ_JASCXP010000255.1:0-10541 GCF_030010695.1 Nocardia sp. CC201C | reverse complement strand
GGGGTCGGCCCCGACAGGCCCGCAGCGGTCACGTACGAGATCAGTGGCCCGAACGCTGATGAGTTCCGAGCGATGATCGAACGGTCCTGATCCCCTGGAGGAAGTAAACCCTCGGACGAGGGCGAGGGAGGTTTGTGGGTCCAATTGTGGACTCGGTGAGATGCAGTCACTGGGGCTCGAATGGTCGGTTCGAATCGGGTGGTCAACGCGGACGAGACGAATTCGATCTCGGTAGTAGAGGCTAAGGAGGAAGGGGCCGAACGGACTAGAAGTCGTGGACGAGTCAGGCAGTCAGCCAGTCGCGTCGAAATCGTTCGCGATCCGGAACTGGGCTGTTCGACCATACCCAACCAGTCACTCCGATTGCCATCGCCATCGTGTGCTCGGACAGATTGGAAACGGCAGTGAGTAGGTCATCGAAAGTGTGGGTCTCCACTATCGGTGGCCCGCCGCCATGAAGGTGTCTTATCCGAACGACTTCGCCTTGAACGTGATAGTCGTAGTGCGCGGAGGCGTTCCGGATGATCGGGCGTACATTCTCAGCCAACTCGGGACACTCAACAGCTAAGTCGGCTCGCACCTTGCTGAACGGAGCTGTTCCGGCCGTCGCAGGGCTGAGAGCAGTGAGAGAGCCGCGCGCCACTTTCAGTGCGTCCAACACAACGTTTCCGTACGCCCGATACGGGCCTTCTACTATCTTTGCTCCGACATCCAGCAGGTCGTCGACCCACCCTGGTCGTAATCGATCGTCGGCTTCCAGGAGTTGAGTCAGCCGCTGGTGCTGGACGATTAGCCTTCGCCAAGCTGCCGAGCACGTCGCCAACATGAAGTCGAAGTCATCGATCCAATGAGCATTCGTGGCAGCCGCGGCGTCGAACGCGGACCGGACTGCTACAGCGCGACGCTCACGGCGTTGTTGATCGTGCATCCCCCTGGCGACTGTCACGAGCGGAATTAGCGGCCGGAGCATCACCGGGTCTCGCTTAGCAACGGCGGCCATTTCGGGGAAAACCGATATCAGTGAGGATCCGCTCGTGCTGGCAATCTCGTCGATCTTGAGCGGTGTCATCAGGCCGGCAGCCTGAACGATAACGTCGCATGCGGAGTTCAGCATCTCTTGACCATTGCGCATCCGTTCGCGGGCGACCTCCACGGTCGGGGCGGTCAACGTGGTGAAGAATCCGACCGTCGCTGAGCTGAAGAGCAGCACGCCAGTAGTCAACGCGCGATGTGTTGCGAGCAAGGTTGGGGGGGATGGAGTTGATTTCAGTTCTACTGCGAGGTCGAGCATCTCATTTGTCAGCGCCAGTAAATTCGACCAAGCAGTCACCGTGTGGGGTGCGGCGGGGTCATCGAAGTCGCCTTCTCCCATATGCAGCGGAAGTCGATCTGCCCACACCATAGTGGTTTCGAACGATGTCACGAGCCACCGCCGGAAGTCATCGGCGGTCATACGGGCACCGCTGTCGGAGAATTCCAGGTTCTGTACAAACTCGAGTCGTTCCTGCTGCCAGACCAGATCGGCGCCGAAATGTTGTGCGCGGGCCTCTGCCTGCCTATCGACCAACTCGAGTTCGGTACCGCACTTCGAGCACTGATCTGTAGCGCTGTCGGCGCCCCCCTACGACCTGCCCACAGCTCTCGCATCCGAAAACCGTGAAGCTTATACGAAACCCTGTGGTAGTTTTGGGCTTTTCGCCAGGTATCAGCTCGGTTGAGCCGCAGATTGCGCAACTGCTCAGGATATCGGTGGTGAGCTCAGCGCCACACGCTGTGCAGAGTTGCATTCGGCGGGCCTCCGTGGCGTTCTGCTACTTCGATGGGCGGCCAGATCAGATCGAACGCTCTGGGCGTCCCTGTGTCGTTCGCAATCAAGCCATACTGGGGTTGTTGTAGTCAAACATGATTCGGCCCTGTGGCTTCGGCACGCTAGACCTTCGTATGAGCGCGGCCGTAATGGGCTATGGGACGCCCTAGGCGAATCCGTGCAGAACGGCGTCGACCACGGCGTCGGCGAAGGCGTCGTCGAGGGTGGGCGAATGGAGGAGCCAGCGGTTAGTGAGGGGGGCGTAGAGCATGTCGATGAGGAGGGGGAGGTCGGCGTCGTGGCGGAGTTGGCCGGCGTGTTGGGCGCTGCGCAAGCGGGTGAGGATCGCTTCTTGGGTGGGTTGTTGGAGTTTCTCTCGGTAGGTAGCGGCGAGGGCGGGGTCGGCGATGACCTCGATCATCACGGCGCGGATCGGGGCGCTGAACGCGGGATCGGCGAATTCGGCTGTGGTGGCGCGCAATACCGCTTTCAGGTCCGCGGCCAAGTCGCCGGAATCCGGGAATTCGATCCCGGTGCCGTCCGGGTGTTCACTCACCGCGAGCAAGGAGTCGAGCACCACCGCGCCCTTGGAATCCCACCAGCGGTAGATGGTCTGCTTGCCGACCCCGGCGCGGGCGGCGATCGACTCGATGGTCAGCTTCGGGTACGGGACCTCGCCGAGCAGGGCGCGGGTGGCGTCGAGGATGGCGATGCGCGAACTCTCGCGGCGACGGGTGGGGGCGGGGTGGGTGGCCATGGGATCCATTTTAACAAGACGGCACGTCTCGTATTGGCTCGTTGGGATGCCGTGGGGCGCACTCCCACCATTTCGCCTCCGCACCGGGCCGATCGGCTGCCGGAGGCCGGTCGAGCCAATGGTTGGATGGGCAATGTGAGTACAGCCGGAACCAAGGGCGTCCCGCGCGCGGAACGGGAGCAGTCGATTCTCGATGCCGCCGTGGCCGAGATCGGGCGCGTCGGCTACGCGGGGCTCTCGCCGGTGGAGGTCGCGCAGCGTGCCGGTATCTCCAAGCCGCTGGTCTACACCTATTTCCAGTCCAAGGACAAGCTGTACATTGCCTGCGTGCGCCGTGCCGCCGCGATCCTGTCGGAGGCGATCGAGGGCGCTATCACCGCGGGCAGCGATCCGGCGATGGCGCAGCGCACCCTCGACGCGCTGTTCGTCGCACTGGAGCCGCGCCCGCACGACTGGACGGTCCTGTTCGACAGATCGCATCCCGAGACCGGCCCGGCCGCCGACGCCGTCCGGACCGCGCGTCGCGAGATCGCCGCCCAGGCCGCCCGTGGGGTCGCCGCTGCACTGCGTGCGACCGATCTCACCGATCCGATGGATCTGTCCGCGCTCACCGACGTCTGGATGGGGACGGTGACCTCACTCGTGCTGTGGTGGCAGCGCCACCCCGAGCAGACCGCCGCCCAGATGAGCGCCCGCAGTCGCCGCCTCATCGGGGCACTCGTCACCGCGGCCACCGGCTGACATCGACCATCCGTACAGCGCTTCGGCGGAAGCGGGAACTCCACGCTTGGCCGAGTGCGGCCACGCCCACCGTGTCGGCCGCAAGGGCCGTCGGGGGAAGAGCGGGCCGCGTCGTCGAGGGCGACCGGAGGGTCGCCTGCCGCGAATCAGTGACAGATACCCGCGAAGCACTGCACGTAATACTGTGCTCCGGTCGACTGGTCCGATGCCGGGATGGACTCACCGATCTTGCCGCCGATCGCACCGCCGAGCAGTGTCGCGCCGATAACGACGAAGGGTAGGGCGAGCAGGCCGACTCCGAAGGTGGCGATCGTGATGATCAGCATGGCCAGATTGCCCAGAGCAGCGCCGGCGAACGCGCCCAGAGCGATACCGATGTAAGTGTTCATCTCGCGCGGACTGGGGTTCTGTACCCAGTATCCGATGGGCGTCGCCGTCAGTACGGTGCCTGTCGGGTCGATGACCGGATCCACCATTACCTCGCGGTCATTCAACATGGCGCGTAACGGAACCTGGTCGACCACCGACCCCACCGTGTCCAGCACCGAGACACCATCCGCCGTGAGCGCGAAGGTTCCGCCCTCCAGCGTGGTTTCGACGGTTCCGTTGTCGCGCTTCACCATGGTGAATTCCACTCCGTGATCGGTCCCGGAGACCGTATCGGGACCGGTGACTCGCACCACGTCACCTTGTGGAGTGAAATCCGGTGTGCCATGGGCGGTTCCGCTCGTGACAACCACCGCTGCAATCGCCAGCAGCGTAGTCGCCGCGAGCTTCCTCATTCTCATTGAATGTTCCTCCCCGGCGCAGTTCTCGCGCCGGGGTCACGGTAGCAGTGGAGTGGCCGACTGGTTCTCCAATTAGGCATGCGTGCAATGGAACTCGTACAGCAGAGGCTGGAGGCGAACAGCGCGGTGTAGTGCCTGCCCGGCGCGGCCAGCGGGTTCGTCAGTGGGGGAGCGGCGCCGCGGCCAGGGCTGCCCGTGCGGCCCGGTCGAACGGGGTGGTGTCGCCGGTGGCGCGGCAGAGGATCTGGGCGCCTTCGAGCATCGTGATCAGGAGTTGGGACAGGTCGGCGGCGTCGGACGCGGGCATGCCCGCGGCGGTGAGGGCGGTGGTGAGCTGGTCGGCCCACGCGGTGAAAGTCGTTGCGGCGAGACGGCACAGGTCGTCGGTGTCGGCGGGTGTGGTGACGGCCGCGACGGCGCAGCCGCGGCCGTGGGTGGCGTCGGCGATCACCGGGCGGGCGAAGGTGAGGAAGGATTCGACCACGGCGCGGGGGGTGGGGCCGGAGAGTTCGGCGAGGCGGTCGGTGACCTCCCGGCCGTGCAGGCGGGCGGCCTCGGCGACCAGTTCGGATTTGCCGCCCGGGAAGTGGTGGTAGATCGCGCCACGGGCGGCGCCGCTGTCGGCGAGCACCTCGGTGAAGGACATGCCCGAAAGCCCGTGGCGGCGTAGGGCGTCCACGGCGGCATCGATCATGCGAGCCCGGGTGGGTTTGGTCATGGGCGGCGACTCCTCGGCTTGACTAGTACGGCCATACTAGTGCACGATGCATTCGCTAGTACGTGCGTACTAGAGATGGTCTATACAGACAGGATTCATCCGTGCCTTTCACCGTCATCGCACCCCGCGGCGTCCTCACCGAGGCTGGCGAGAAGGAACTCGTGCCCGAACTCGTCCAAGCCCTGATCGACTTCAGCGGGTTGGCCGGGAACGCCTTCTTCGCGCCGGTGGTCGGCGGCCACCTGCACCTTCTCGCACCCGAACATGTCCATACCGGGGGCGTGAACCGACCCGTACTGCTGATCGAACTGAAGCTGCCCGGAATCGGTCTGCCCACGGTGGCCGACCGAGCCGCGTTCATCGCCACGGCGACCGAGATCGCCGCCCGCCATACCGTGCCGGACCATCCCGTGGCCGACATCTGGATCAATATCGGCTACGCCGCCGCGGGCGGGTGGGGTATCGGCGGGGTCTCCTACACCGACGAGGCGCTCGTCTCCGCCATCACCGCCGCGAGCTCCGCGTCCTGAACGACCGCGACAGTCCGTGCCATCCGTCCGCGGTGGGTGACACGGATTGTTCCGACATGAAAGAGGTTGCGTGACAACGACTCTCGTTGGTCGTTCGATCGAGGCTCAGGCCGCCGCGGTCTCGCGGGTGATGCCGGCGCGGATGTCGGCGATATAGGCGTCCGGGTCGGTGCGGATGCGGTCGATGACGGATTGCAGTGGGGCGGAATCGGATTCGTGGCGCATGCTCCACAGCGCCATGTCGAAGAGCACGGGCAGTACGTCCACGGCCTTCTCGGTGGGGAGGTAGTGGACCTGATTGCGCCGGCCGGTGCCGCGGCGGCGCACCATATCCGCCGCCTCGAGGCGCTTGAGGCGGTCGGTGAGGATGTTGGTGGAGATGCGCTCGTCCGATTCCAGGAATTCGGCGGGTCGTCGCTTGCCGAGCAGCAGCATGTCGCGCAGCAGCAGCAGGGTCCAGGGGTCGCCGAAGAGCTCGAGGAAGAGGTTCATCGGGCAGGTCGATTTCCGGTCGCCGCGCTTCATGTCGTCAGTCTAGGCGTTAACTATTGCATCATGCAATTGTTGACGTTAGAGTCGTCGCTGCGGCGGCCGCTCGGCGCCGCATCCAGCGAGCGAGGAATCCCCATGCAGCAGGACGTAATTCGCACCATCGCCGCCATGACCGAAGCCTTCCAGCGCGGCGATGTCGACGCGGTGCTGAGCCACTACACCGAGGACGCCGCCGTGGCGTTCGAACCGGGCAAACCGGTATCCGGCGACGCCGCCCTGCGGGCCGGTTTCGAAGCCTTCGCCGCTGTCACGCCCGTCTTCCACTACGACCGCGGCCACGATGTCATGATCAGCGGTGATGTCGCCGTCCATATCGCGCCCTGGACCATGACCGGCACCGCCCCCGACGGCACCGCCATCACCGAACGGGGCTTGTCCGTGGCGACACTGCGCCGCCAACCCGACACCACCTGGAAGATCGCCGTCGACAACCCCTACGGAGACCATTTGCTCACCGTCACGGACTAGCGGTCCGCACCCGGCTCACGCCGGTCGGGTTCGATCAGGCGGGGCAGCCTTCCGCCATCGGCTGCCGACGACAGCGCCGATCCGTGCACGTCACCGATCGAGGAGTTCGCGCAAGCGGGACAGGGTGCCCTTCCAGCCGCGCTCCATGGCGTTGCGGGCCATCTTCTGGCGGCGGTCCTCGATGTCGAAGCCGGTTTGGGTGAGGAGGAGGCGGGTGCCGCGGCCCTGGGGGTGAATGGTCCAGTCGACTATCCAGCGGGCGGGGTAGTCGGCTCGGAGGTCGATCCAGCGGAAGGTCAGTCGGGTGGCGGGTTCGGCGGTCAGGACCTCGCAGGCGATCTCGCCGGGTGGGCGGGTGGGTAGGGAGAAGATGAAGTGGGTGCCGACGGCGGGGGCGAAGCCGACCGAACGCAGCAGCCACTGCTCCAGAAGATCCGGATCGGTCAGCGCGTGCCAGACCGTGTCCGGCGGTTGTGGGAAGAAACTGCCGATCTCGACGGCAGCGGGGTTCAGCTCCGGATCGGACATCATCGACGAATCACCTCAACGCACCCAGCCATGCCACCACCTTTCCATGGGTGGCGGCGGGCTTCAGGTATTCGAGGCGGGTGCGTGCCGGGTCACGCGTGCGGTGCGATGCCGAGCTCGTCCAGCAGGCCCCGCACCCGCCGTTCGATCTCGTCTCGGATGCCGCGCACGGCGTCGACACCCTGCCCGGCCGGATCATCCAGCTTCCAGTCCAGGTACCGCTTACCCGGGAAGTAGGGGCAGGTGTCGCCGCAGCCCATGGTGATCACCACGTCGGAATCCTGGACGGCGTCGGCGGTGAGGATCTTGGGGGTCGCCGCGGAGATGTCGATGCCGAGTTCGCGCATGGCGGCCACGGCGGCCGGATTGACCTGGTCGGCGGGTGCGGATCCGGCGGAGCGGACCTCTACGCGGTCCCCGGCGAGGTGGGCCAGGAAGGCGGCGGCCATCTGCGAGCGCCCGGCGTTGTGGACGCAGACGAAAAGCACACTGGGAGTAGTGGTCATTGGTGGATGGCGTCTTTCAGCGTAGCGGGCGGTCGTCGTCGGCATGCGGGACGACGACATTGTCGGCGGTGTCCGGCGTGTCCGGGTACAGGGTCACGATGAGCGCCAAACCCAGTGCGCCACCGATGATCTGGGCGGATATGAAGGCGGGCGCCGACGCGGGTGCGATACCGGCGAAGGTGTCGGAGAAGATCCGGCCGACCGTCACTGCCGGATTGGCGAACGAGGTGGAACTGGTGAACCAGTACGCCGCGCCGATATAGCTGCCGACTGCGGCGGCCGACAGCGCGGCGCGCCCGGAGCGGGCCAGCGCGAAGATCACCGCGATCAGCCCGGCGGTGGCGACCACCTCGCCGACCAAATGTCCGGTGGTGACACGATCGCGACCGGAGATCTGCAGCGGGGACAGGTCGAACATGATGTTCGCCAGCACCGCTCCGAGCGCGCCGCCGATGAGCTGCGCGCCGATGTAGGCGGGCAGCTCGGTGGTGCTCAGACCGGTGCCCCGGCGTCGGCCCGCCAGCCAATCGGCCGCCGACACCACGGGGTTGAAATGCGCGCCGGACACCGGGCCGAAGATGAGGATCAGCACCGCGAGGCCGAAGACCGTGGCGGTGGAGTTCTCCAGCAGTTGCAGGCCCACATCCTCCGGCGACAACTGCTGAGCGGCGATGCCGGAGCCGACGACGACGCACACCAGCAGCGCCGTCCCGACGAACTCGGCCAGCAGCCGCCGGGCCAGCGTGCTCATCGCGCCGCCTCCGTGCCGCCTCCGAGTAGCTGCGAAAGCTGGTGCAGTGCCGCGGGTTCGACGCGGTAGTACACCCAGGAACCCCGCCGCTCACTGCTGAGCAGCCCGGCCGCGCGCAACACCTTCAGGTGATGGGAGATGGTGGGCTGACTGACATCGAAGCCCTCCGACAGATCGCAGACGCAGGCTTCCTGGCCGGTGTGGCTGGCCACCACGCTCAACAGCCGCAACCGCACCGGATCCGACAGCGCCTTGAACACCGCGGCCAGTTCGGTGGCCGCCGCGGTGGTCAGCGGTTGGCGAGCCAGGGAGGTGACCTCGCACCCGGGCGGGCCCGCCTCGAGCAGCGGCAACTCTCGATTAGACACACATCGATATTGATGGTTGTCGAATCAGCGGGCAAGCAAACATCCGGTGAACATGCGGTGGGTCAGGGAGCGGTGGCGGCCATGGTCTCTGCGCGGCATCAGCCGGTTGGGTTGATCGCGAAGCTGATGCAAGTGTCGGAATCGTATGCGCGACAAGGTACCTACGATTGCAGCCCTGGCCCACGACATCGTCGAACAGTCACGGTCTCAGTTTGCGCGCTGCGGGCGAGTTCGATGAAGCGCTCAGTAGGATTGGGAACGGAACTCTGCCAGCAGCGCTTTCTTCATCTCATTGGACAGGCCGGGAGAGGGCTGGTGGTTCAGCGCGTTGATGGTGTGGCGCAGTTGGTCGAGATAACGGTCGCACCCGTCGCAATCCTGCAGATGGGCGAGGAACCGTCGCTCTTCTTCCGCACTCAGGGCGCCTTCGAGAAAGTCGGTGACCTGTTCGATAATTTCGATGCAGTGAATCTTCTCCATCAGGGCACCTTCCTGTCCATTCGCCGGTGGGTGTTCTCGGCCGAGGCGAAGTACTCCTCCAGTCGTCCTCGGACGAAAGCACGCGCACGATGCAGTAATACTCGCTCGTTGGCCGCGGAGATCTCGAGTATCTCGCGGACCTCATGCGACCCGTAGCCGAGCACATCGCGCAGGTTGATCACCATGCGTTGTCGAACAGGCAGAAGTTCGAGCGCTTCGGCTATCACCGCGCGCACCTCGTCGTCGAGCAAGGCCTGCTCCGGTGAGGGCCACGGTGTCGGCGGCGACCACCAGTGACCTGCGTACGACTCTCCCTCGCGTCGAAACAACGCGGAGTCGACCGTGGGTCCGGTGTCTGTTGCCAACGAGCTCATCGGAACACTACGAGCTTCCTGGAGACCACGGCGTTTGGCCGTGTTGACCAAGACGCGGTATACCCAAGTCTGCAAGGAGGAGCGACCTTCGAATTTGTCGATGCCGCGGATGACGGCGATCCAGGTTTCCTGCACCACCTCGCAGGCCGACTCGTGGGTCGAGACGTAACTTCTGGCTACCTGGATCATCCCACCTGACCATTTGTCCAAGACGAGCTCGAACGTGGCCGCATCACCGTTCCGCAAGCCGGCGAGCAGGCCGGCTTCCTCTATGGCGTTCGATTTCGACATCCGTGTCTCCAGGTGTGCGAGACGATAGGGCTGCCGGGCTTCGCTCGCTGGCGATCAGATCCATGTATGTCGCCCCGCGTTCGCGGGCGTGATCGAGAATCGAAGTACAGCCGCTGCGACCGCCGGATCACCGACGAGTAGGACACTGGTGTCTCCGCCCGCGATCAACGTCGACATCGGCCCGCCATGTCGGATCAGGGGCGGGATCATTGTATTCCCGGTTGAAATCCACCAGCAGCTGGGCGGCGGCGGCCATGTTCTTCGCCTCGGCAGGTACCAGGCGCACCAACGTGTCGCTCGGGTCGGCTACACCGGAATGGTTCATCGCTTGCCCCGCACTGTCGCGGCCACACGGGAGTCCAATGACGCCCAGCCTGCTCCGGTCCAGGTCAGAGCCAGTGCGACGAGCAGCATTGCCGGCGCGACGCCGAGGTGAAAGTAGCCGCCCTCTTGTATCCCGGCGGTGCAGATCGCGCCCACCATGGTGACTGCGAGCCCGGCAGCGGCCAGACGGGCACCGAGGCCGAGGACGAGCAGCGCCCCACAGCCCAACTCGAGCACGCCGACCAGAATGACGATCAGGGCCGAATCCGGGAAGCCCCACTCCACGAACGCGGCCGCTTCTTCCTCGTAGTAACTCGAGAACGGAAACTTCGAGGTGGAGGCGAGGATGAAGAACGCGCCGACCACGATTCGCACGATCGCGACTGTGACCGCCCAGCGTCCGGACACCCGGCTTTCCAGCATGCGGAGCGCCCAGGCCTGGTCGGCATCGCCGCCGCCCCCCCGGGCGGCGCCCCCCCCGCCCGGGGGGGGGGGTTGGGGCGGGGGGGGGGGGTGTGGCGGCGGGGCCCCCCCACGCCACCACCCATCCGCACGCTG